>NZ_RCOA01000085.1:0-49319 GCF_004307585.1 Pseudomonas sp. Sample_20
TGGACTTCAGCCCCCCAATTTCCCCAGCCCCGCGCCCACCCGCTCAGCAGCCTGCAAATCCCCACGCGCCTCCAACTCCTGCGCCACTTGCCGCAACTGCTCAACCGTCAATCCCACATTCAGACTGATCTTCAAATGCGACTCCAGCTGTGATTCCACCCCAGCCATTGCCGCCAGCGCGCCAACCGTCGCCAGTTCCCGATCCGTCCATGCCAGGTTGTCGCGGGCGAAGATGTCGCCGAACAAGTGCACTTTCAGAAACTGATCGATCGCCGGGGCGAATTCGAACAGTGGGCCGGACACTGGCGCACCGACCAGACGAGTCTGATTGTCGGTGCCGAGTTCAGTGAGCGCATATCCCGACGGAACCGGACCCGGCTCGCGTCCCGGCACGTCTTCGATGCCCCGAGCAGCGCGTTCCTGCAAAACCTTCATCAGCAATGACAAGGCGTTGAGGCTGCGCGGGAACCCGGCGTAGGCGTACAGCTGCACCAGAATTTCCTTGGTCTCGCTGATGCTCAGCCCGGCATCGAGACCACGATTGAGTGCGTCGTGCAAACGCGGCATGTCGCCGATGGCAGCGTTGGCGGCAATCGGGGCGATCGCCAGTTGTTCAGGCGTCAGAGGCTGTTCTTTCATGATCGGTTTCTCCGGTGATCGGGAAGGATTGGCGCAAAGGGGACTCACGCAGGCTGCACTGGCGAGGACCGCGCAGCCGAGGGCGACGATGCGCAGAAGACGCCCTTGATTTAACGATTTCTGGTTCATCAATGACTCTCCTCACTCATGCAGAGTGAACGTCACCCGCACATCGCCACGCCCCAAGACTTCAGCCAAGTCCTGCGGGCGGTCGATGCGACCAAGACGCGAATAGCGGTAGGACGAATCGAAGGTTTTGTAGAAGACCACCAACGTATCGTCGCCATACAAAAGGAAATCGCCGTTGTGGATCGTGCCCGGCCGGTAGGGCTGGGTGGGCAATGGCGGCTGCACGGTGGCGTATTTTTCATTGCCGTGCAGGTCGGTCATGTCCAGGCTCAGCGGCAATCGCGTGAGCAATTGCCGCGTACTCGGGTTGTCATCCAGAGCAATGGCAAAACGCTGTTCTCCGACGGTCATCCACATCCTGCTGGCCTCCATAGCGGTCGGTGCAGACAGAGCAACGGGCAGCCATGCCATCAGTACGAATCCCTTCCAGCCGTTGGCAAAAGTCCGCATCGCTTTGCTCCGTCGCGTTGAAAGTTACTTCAGGTTGCTCTTGAAGAACTGCGTCAGCTTGGCAAAAGGAATCAGCTCGACCCGGTCGTACAGATCGACATGGCCGGCATTCGGCACGATCACCAGTTCTTTCGGCTGCCCCGCCAACCGGAATGCCTCTTCGCTGAACTCACGGGAGTGCGCGTCGGCACCGGCAATAAACAACATCGGGCGCGGCGAGATGCTCTCGATATCGACGAACGGATAGAAGTTCATGAACTTGGTGTTGCTGCTCAGCGTCGGCCGCGTGGTCTGTTGCGGCGTCGAGCTGGCCGGGGTGAATTCGCCGCGCGGGGTGCGGTAGAAATCGAAGAATTCACGCTGGATCGGATGGGTGTCGGCCTTCAGTTCCAGCACGGTGCCGCCGGTGTATGCGACCTTGCCGCCAGTGAACTCGGCGTAACGCTGCTCTGCCGCTTGCGCAATAATCTGCTTGCGCTGCGCAAGGCTTTGCGAATGCTTTAGGCCGTCACGGTTGGCCGCGCCCATGTCGTACATGCTGACAGTGGCGATGGCTTTCATGCGTGGGTCGATTTTCGCCGCGCTGATCACGAAGCTGCCGCTACCGCAGATGCCCAACACGCCGATGCGCTCGCGGTCGATGAATGGCCGTGTGCCGAGGTAATCGACGGCCGCGCTGAAGTCTTCGGCATACATGTCTGGCAACACCGCGTTGCGCGGCGCGCCCTCGCTTTCGCCCCAGAACGACAGATCCAGCGATAGGGTGACAAAGCCCTGCTCTGCCAGTTTCTGCGCATACAGATTGGCGCTCTGCTCCTTTACCGCGCCCATCGGATGGCCAACGATAATCGCCGCGCTGCGCGCTGCCGGGTCGAGTCCTTTGGGCACAAACAGGTTGCCGACCACGGTCAGTTGATATTGGTTTTTGAAGCTGACCTTCTGCACGGTCACCTTGTCGCTCTTGAAGAAATTGTCGGCACCGTGGGACATGTCAGCTCCGAATGCAGTAAATGAACTCAGGAGAAACCCGAGCAGTATGAACAGTCGTTTCATGGGGGGCGTCCTTGATCGAGAAGCCAGGCGTGGCCGGGATGAAGGTATTGTTGCGCAGGCTCGAGGCTTTGATTAGCTAATGAGTGCTTAATGCGGTTATAAACACTGCTAATCAATAAACCCGAGCGCGCACCCATGGCCAAACCCAACTTCAACGACCTGCTCGCCTTCGTCACCGTTGCCCGCAGCGGCAGCTTCACCCGCGCGGCGGTGCAATTGGGCGTGACGCAATCGGCGGTGAGTCAGATAGTCTCGGCGCTGGAAGCGCGTCTGAAAATTCGCCTGCTGACCCGCACCACACGCAGCGTGTCACTGACGGCGGCCGGCGAACGTTTGCTGCACACCGTGGGTCATCGTTTCGATGAAATCGAAGCCGAGCTGGACGCGCTGACCGAGTTGCGCGACAGGCCTGCCGGTACGGTGCGCATCACCTGCGGCGACAACATCATCAAGACCACTCTGCTGCCCAAGCTGACGCCACTATTGCTGCAATACCCGGACATCAAGCTCGAGTTTGATATCAACTACGGTTTCCGTGACATCGTTGCCGATCGCTTCGATGCCGGCGTGCGTTTCAGCGATACCGTCGCCCAAGACATGATCGCCGTACCGATCGGCCCGCCGCTGCGCATGGCCGTCGTCGCCTCGCCCGACTACTTTGCCCGGCACCCCGCCCCGCAACATCCGCGCGAGCTGGCGGCGCACCGCTGCATCGACATTCGCTTCCCGACCTACGACGGTGTCGATGCCTGGGAATTCGAGCGGCAGGGCAAAAAGCTGAAAGTGCGGGTCGACGGCCAACTGGTGTTCAACTCCACCGTGCACATCGCCGACGCCGCTGTGAACGGGTTAGGGATTGCCTACCTGCCTGAAGACGAGTTCGGTGCGCATCTGGCCGAAGGACGTTTGGTCAGAGTGCTGGAAGACTGGTGCGAACCGTTCGGTGGCTTCCACCTCTACTACCCCAGCCGCCGCCAACCATCGCCGGCGTTTTCTCTGGTGGTGGATGCGTTGCGCGTGGATCCAGCACCGTTGTAGGAGCGGGCCTGCTCGCGATAGCGTCGGCACATCCAACAGGGTAAGTGCCTGATCCAGCGCTTTCGCGAGCAGGCTCGCTCCCACAGGTTTTTGCGTCAGACCCCGGAAAGCAATCGATTCACAAGTCCAATGTGGGAGCGAGCCTGCTCGCGAAGGCGCCAGACCAAGCAAATCATCTCTGCATGCCAGCCGCGCGGCACCCTCACAACTTCGGCACGTCCCCGGTCGCCTCGGCAATCGTCGCCAAAGTTTCCTCCATGCTGGCGATGTCTTCATGCAGCTTTTGAAACACCAGATCCAGCGACTCGGGAGCGTCCACGGTCTGATGGCCACGCAGCGACTCGACGCTAGCGCTCTCCACGTGCTGGAGAATGTCCACACTTTCTCGCAGTGCCAACAGCTGATCGAAGATAGCGGCAATCTGCGCCTGGCTGCGGGTGCTCATCATTTCCACCCAAGCCTGGCAATGATTTCACGGCGATACGGCGTGTCGATCTGCGCCGGCACCTGTTCGATATAGTCGCGCGCTTGTTCGTGCGCCGCGCCGCTCAACCCGGCCAGATAAGAAACTGCGTCGTCGACATTCGGCACCAGGCCTTCGATGTTCTTGAATCTGCCGGGCAGCGCCGTCCAGATCACTGCATCCAGTTGCCGAGGAATTGCCCATTCGGCGAGCATGCCCATCGGCGAGGTACCGACGGTGAAACTGCCGATGCCATCCTCCCTGCCCTCCGGCACGCCTTCTCGAATACGCAGCAGTTCGCGGGCCTGATCGAGATCGGTCACGTCGAGGACCGACCACAGCACTTTGCACGGCGGCGCGTTCGCGCTTATGGCTGTAGTCAACTCGCCATTGTCACTGACGCGAACGAAGTCGATCGGTACCTGCGGCCCGTCGGCAAACCACTCGCTGGCCAGCGGCAAGCCGTCCGGTTTCCAGATCAGTGAGCCCCATCCCAGACATGCAATGACCATAAATCAGACCCTTCTGAAGAAACGATGAACACAGAAAAGAACAGCCTGCTCAGCCTTTGGTTTTTCGCGGGTCGGCTGCGCGCGGAAAGGTGCGTTCTTCCTGAATCGTCCCGTCTTCTTTATGGATTTTCAGCGAGGCGGTTTTGTCTTGGAGGTAGTCGCTGGCAATTTGGGTGATCTCGGCTTTGGTTGCAGCCGTTTTCGAAGCACGCTGCGCGCCCTCTTTGACCAGTTCCCAGCGCTGCTGGTTTTTGTTGATGTGGTAGTTATCCATTCCTTCACCTCTGATGTGAATGACGTGACCGTTAAAGGATTGACCTTGAGCGGTTCAGAGAGTTTGAAAGAATTGATCCCCTCTCAATACGCGAACTCGTGCCCCAACTCGCTCTCCATCCACGCCAGAAAACGCCTGACCCGTGGAAAGCTCGAATGCGCTTTGGGGAATACCAGATGGTGCGCAGCCACCGCAGCACTCAGAGATTCAGGCGCGACTTCAACCAGCGTGCCCGCGGCCAGATACTTCTGCGCCAGCAATGTGCTTTCCAGCGCGAAACCCAAGCCATGACTCGCCGCTTCCAGCGACATGTAGGAACGATCGAAGCTCAGCGCGTACGGCCGCTCCGGACGCGCCAGACCATGCTGGGCAAACCATTGCGCCCATTTGAGCAGGGTGGCTTCCGACAGAATCAGATCACACTCCAGCAGATCCGCCGCGCCGCGTACCGGGCGTTGCGCGAGCAGTTTCGGTGAGGTCAGCACCGCGAACGTCTCGTTCCTGACCGTGCGCACCTCATAACTGGGCCAGTTCGGCAGGCCGTGACGGATATCGACGTCGATCTTGTCGCGACTGAAGTGCAGCGATTCATAGGAGCACGAAAGATTGATCTGTATGTCCGGGTGACTGGCGCGAAACGCTTCCAGACGCGGCATCAGCCAGAGCAGGCCGAAGCTTGGCGATGAGTGCAAGCGCAGGCAATCGAGGCTGACATCGCTGGTCGCACGCTCGGTGGCAACGGCGAGGCTGTGCAGAATCCCGGAGACTTCCTTGAGGTACTGCTCGCCGACCGGCGTCAGCGAGACGCCCCGAGCAGCGCGAACGAATAATTGCCGGCCGATCATCCCTTCGAGTTTCGCCAGTTGATGGCTGACTGCCGAGGGTGTCAGGTCCAGCACTTCCGCCGCTCTGGCGACGTTGCCGAAGCGCGCGGTTTGTTCGAAGGCCTGAATTGCTTTCAGCGGTGGCAGGATGATCGATGCCTCAGTGTCAGAGCGCATGGGGACTCCGTGGTGATTTCTTGTGATGTACGGCCCGGTTTCATTCAAGCATTTGCGAAACGGCCTGACGAGTGCTGAATTTTTTTCAGCATTGAGTGACTTCCGCGTTATTGCTCACGCTCGCCCCGGAGGACAAGCTGAGTCATCGGTTACTTACACACCGACCCAATAAAAACAATTCGAGGGAATCCTCCATGCTTCTTCAAGGCAAAGTCGCAATCATTACCGGTGCCGCATCTGCCCGTGGCATTGGCCGCGCTACCGCCAGCACATTTGCGCAACACGGCGCTCGCGTGGTCATCCTCGATCTGGATGCCTCCGCAGCACGTGACGCCGCCGCAGCACTGGGCGAAGGTCATCTGGGCCTGGCGGCCAACGTGGCCGACGAAGCGCAGGTTCAGCAAGCCGTCGCCGCCATCATCGAGCACTTCGGGCGCATCGATATTCTCGTCAACAACGCCGGCATCACCCAGCCACTGAAGACTCTGGATATTCGCCCTTCGGACTACGACAAGGTGCTGGACGTCAGCCTGCGCGGCACTTTGCTCATGTCCCAGGCGGTGATTCCGCTGATGCGCCAACAGTCTTCCGGCAGCATCGTCTGCATGTCGTCGGTGTCGGCCCAGCGCGGCGGCGGCATCTTCGGCGGCCCGCATTACAGCGCGGCCAAGGCCGGTGTGCTGGGGCTGGGCAAGGCCATGGCGCGGGAATTGGGGCCGGACAACATCCGCGTCAACTCCATCGCTCCCGGCCTGATTCACACCGACATCACCGGCGGCCTGATGCAGGATGAACGCCGCCACGCCATCATCGAAGGCATTCCGCTGGGGCGCCTGGGTCAAGCGCAGGACGTCGCCAACGCCGCGCTGTTTCTGGCCAGCGACCTGTCCGCTTATCTGACCGGCATCACCCTCGATGTGAACGGCGGCATGCTGATTCACTGAGTAACTCTGGGCGGGCCTGCGTGGCCCGTGCGGTTCTGGATCGATGACGCAGCCGGGCCTGATGACCTGGCGGTCAATAAAAACAAGAGATCAGACCATCATGACTACCCTGTCGCTCGAAGCGGTTTCGACCGTGCGTTCTTCTGCCTATCGCAAAACGGCCTGGCGGCTGATGCCGTTCCTGATGCTGTGCTACCTGTGCGCCTATCTGGACCGGGTCAACGTCGGTTTCGCCAAGCTGCAAATGATGAACGATCTGGCTCTCAGCGAAACGGTCTACGGACTGGGCGCGGGGGTGTTTTTCATCGGCTATTTCCTTTGCGAAGTGCCTAGCAACATCATCCTGCACAAGGTCGGCGCACGGGTGTGGATTGCACGGATCATGATCACCTGGGGCATCGTCTCGGCGCTGTTCGCCTTCGTCGAAACCGCCTGGCAGTTCTACGCGCTGCGCTTTCTGCTGGGGATTGCCGAAGCCGGTCTGGCGCCGGGCCTGCTGCTCTACCTGACCTACTGGTTTCCGTCCTATCGGCGGGCGCGCATGACCGTGTTGTGGTTTATCGCCATTCCGCTGTCAGGCATGGTCGGTGGCCCGCTGTCCGGTTGGATCATGAACCACTTTGCCGGCGTGCACGGCTGGGCCGGCTGGCAGTGGATGTTCGTTCTCGAGGCGGTGCCCACCGTGGTCGTCGGCCTGCTGGTGCTGAGTTATCTGAAGGACGGCGTGCATCAGGCGACCTGGCTCAATGACGAGGAAAAAGCGCTGATCACTCGCGAACTGGCCGAAGACGACCAGCAAAAGGTCACCCACGCCTCGATCGGCGAGTTCATCCGCGACCGGCGCTTGTGGCTGCTGGCGGCGATCTACTTCTGTGTGGTCATGGGCCAATATGCGATCACCTTCTGGCTGCCGACACTGGTGCGTAACGCAGGGGTTTCCGACCCGCTGCACATCGGTTTCCTGACCAGCCTGCCCTATCTGTGCGCCATCGCCGCCATGCTCCTGGTCGGCCGCAGTGGCGACAAACACCGCGAGCGCCGCTGGCACCTGATCGTGCCGATGATCGCCGGTGCCATCGGCTTGAGCCTGGCAGCGCTGATGGGCGGCAATCCGACCTTGTCGATCCTCAGCCTGTGCCTGGCCGCCTCCGGCATTCTCTCCGCCACCTCGTTGTTCTGGATGCTGCCCACCACGCTGCTTGGCGGAGTGTCTGCGGCGGCCGGCATCGCCGCGGTCAACAGCTTCGCCAACCTCGCCGGGTTCTGCTCGCCTTATCTGATCGGCTGGATCACCACCCTGACCGGTTCCAGCGCCATCGGCATGTACCTCATCACCGGGGTGCTGTTCCTCGGCGCGAGCCTGGTCCTGCGTATTCCCGCCGCTTTGGTCAATCGTTGAGTCAACGGAGTTTCATCATGACGACTAATCTTGCACACGCTGCATCGCTGAGCCTGACCCAGCGCGCGCACAACATTCGCCGCCATGCACTGCGCATGGGCCAGGTTCAGGGCCAGGGCTATGTAGGCCAGGCCCTCGGCGCGGCTGACCTGCTGGCGGTGTCTTACTTTCATGCGATGAACCATCGCCCGACAGATCCCGAATGGGAGCAGCGCGATCGCTTCTATCTCTCCATCGGCCACTACGCCATTGCGCTGTACGCAGCGCTGATCGAAGCCGAGATCATTCCGCTCGACGAGCTGGAAACCTACGGTTCGGATGACAGCCGCCTGCCGATGTCGGGCATGGCCGCCTATACCCCGGGCATGGAAATCACCGGCGGCTCGCTGGGTCAGGGCCTGGGTATCGCGGTCGGTGCCTGCCTGGGCCTCAAACGCAAAGGCTCGTCATCTTTCGTCTACAACCTGCTGTCCGATGGCGAACTCAATGAAGGCTCGACCTGGGAAGCGGTGATGTCGGCTTCGCACTGGCAGCTCGACAATCTGATCGCCATCGTCGACGTCAACAACCAGCAGGCCGACGGTTACTCCAGCGAGATTCTCTCGTTCGAACCCATCGTCGATCGCTGGCAAGCCTTTGGCTGGTTCACCCAGCGCGTCGACGGCAATGACCTCGACGCCCTGGTCGCTGCATTCGATGCCGCGCGCAATCACCCCGGCGGGCAACCGCGCGTGATCATCTGCGACACGAAAATGGGCAAAGGCGTGCCGTTTCTGGAGAACCGGGAAAAGACCCACTTCATTCGCGTCGAAGAGCACGAATGGGACCTGGCACTGAGCAACCTTGAAGAAGGAAAAGACCAATGAGCAACGCCGCCAACACTGCGCCTTCGACTGCTACTGGCGCGCCGGTGAAAAAGCGCCTGACCACCTCGGCGATGATTGCCTCGATTGCCTCCGAGGGCCAGGCGACCCGCTCGGCACCGTTCGGCCATGCGCTCGCAGCGCTGGCAGACCAGCGCGCGGACATCGTCGGCCTGTCAGCTGACCTGTCCAAGTACACCGACCTGCACATTTTTGCCAAGGCGCACCCGGAGCGTTTCTATCAGATGGGCATGGCCGAACAGTTGCTGATGAGCGCGGCCGCGGGCATGGCGCGTGAGGGTTTCGTGCCCTTCGCCACCACCTACGCGGTGTTCGCTTCGCGCCGTGCTTACGACTTCATCTGCATGGCCATCGCCGAGGAAAACCTTAACGTCAAAATCGTCTGCGGTTTGCCCGGCCTCACCACGGGTTACGGGCCGAGCCACCAGGCCACCGATGATCTGGCTATTTTCCGCGCCATGCCCAATCTGATGATCGTCGACCCTTGCGATGCGCTGGAAATCGAACAGGCCGTGCCGGCCATCGCCGCTCACCAAGGCCCGGTCTATATGCGTTTGCTGCGCGGCAACGTGCCGTTGGTGCTGGACGAGTACGGTTATAAATTCGAGATCGGCAAGGCCAAGACCCTGCGCACGGGCAACGACGTGCTGATCATCTCCACCGGGCTGATGACCATGCGCTCACTGGAAGCGGCCAAGCAATTGCAGGCCGACGGCATTGATGTGGCCGTGCTGCACGTGCCGACTATCAAGCCGCTGGATGAACAAACCATTCTCGCCGAAGCGCGCAAATCCGGGCGTCTGGTGGTCACAGCCGAGAACAGCTCGATCATCGGCGGTTTGGGTGAGGCGGTTGCCGGGTTGTTGTTGCGCAATGGCGTGACGCCCACCTTCAGACAGATCGCGTTGCCCGACGCCTTCCTCGACGCCGGTGCCCTGCCGACGCTGCATGATCGCTACGGCATTTCGACGCCGGCTGTCTGCGCGCAGATCAAAGCCTGGCTGTAACTCCACCGTGGGCGGCGCTTCGATCAGAGGCGCTCGCTCATTCGAGAACAGGAGGCAGAACGTGAAAGCACATGAACTGCTGGATCCCGACTTCAAAAGCTTTTCAACCCCCGGCGCACAAGCCTGGACGTTGGAGACGCTGCCCGCGATCAGGGAGCGTGTCCATGCGACATTCAAATCCCGAGAACAAGCGCGCGGTGAAAGCCTATGGACCAAGGCCCACGACGGTGAGGATTTGCGCCTGTGTCTTTACCGGCCCGCCGCCGCAGCAGCGGACGGTAATTTTGCGGTGATCCTGTACATCCATGGTGGAGGTTTCGTCCTCGGTTGCCCCGAAATGGCCGATGACTATCTGGCTGACCTCGCCGAAGCACTTAAGGCGATCATCGTCGCCGTCGATTATCGTCTCGCGCCAGAGCACCCCTTTCCTATTCCCCTGGAAGATTGCTACACCGCCCTTGGCTGGGTTTTCGCCCACCAGCAAACGCTCAATATTGACGCCGACAAAGTAATCGTCATGGGCCACAGTGCCGGCGCCGGGCTGGCAGCAGCGCTGGCCATTGCGGCGCGGGATCGCGGCGAGTATTCCATCGCCAGTCAGGTGATGGTTTATCCGATGCTCGACCACCGTTCGGGCAGCGCAGCCTCGCCTCAGCAGAACAGCACGACCGGCGTGATTGGCTGGACGGCGCAAGCCAACCAGTTCTGCTGGGATTGCCTGCGCGCTGACCAAGCGCTGGATGATCTGCCAATTGGCTGGTTTTCGCCGGCCCTGCAAGACGATCTGCGTGACTTGCCACCGACGTTTCTGGCCGTCGGGGCGCTGGATCTGTTTCTGGAAGAGGACGTTGCATTTGCCCTGCGCCTGTCGCGCGCCGGGGTTGCCGTCGAACTGCATGTCTACCCTGGGGCGCCACATATGTTTGATCAGTGCCCCGGCAGCGTTAGCGATCAGTCTGCGCTGGATATCGTCCGATCAGTTCGGCGATCGATAGCTAGCGCATTAACTGCTGAGGAATAGAAAGAACAGCTGAAACGGTACAACAGGATTTCTTATACAAAGCCTTCCCCCCCCTCCCACGCTTATTGATTAATACCTTCGCAGACCGGCAGCTGCGGAGGTTGGCCTGCGCTTTGAGAAATTCAATATCGCTTAGCCATCGCTCTCCTCGATTCCGCCCGGCCCTTTTCCAGCGCCCCTTTGGATAATGTCGAAAACGACACATTTTGTTGCACCCAAAAACCGCTTGGATCCAACGCCCCGACAAACGGTAACGACCTGAATAGAGCAGATTTTCAAATAGATAAACGTGGGCAAATGGCCCATCCATACGCTCGTCAAAAATCAGGCAGCCCCATCCGACACTCCCTATCTATGGTTTTAAAACCATCCGTGGACGTCCGCCCCACCCATTTACAGGGAGTAGTAATGGACAACATCGTCATTGCCGACAAAGCCAATTCTCAGCTCACTGCCCAGAACTGGGGCAATGTTCAGCTCAATCAACCTTCAGTTGTACAAATGCCGGTCCGTCCCGACCAACTGGCGTCGACCAGTCGCAGCGGTCAGGATTTGATCGTCAATCTGAAGTCTGGCGAGCAAATCAAAATCTCCAATTTCTTTGTCACCAGCCCTGACGGCGTGCCCAATGACATTGTCTTTCAGGGTGACGACGCGACGCTGTGGCAGGCGCGCTACAGCGCCGAGCCGTTCAATGGCTTTACCTTTGACGAAATCAATTCGCTGGACGAGCTGATCGCTGGCGTCGGAGTGGTGGATGGCGCGACGCCGGCATGGGCGATTGCCGGGCTTGGCCTGCTGGGCGCGGGTGGTGCGGCAGCCGCTGCCGGCGGAAGTGGGGGCGGCGGCGGTGGCGGTGGCGGTGGCGGTGCAGACGCGACGCCTCCTGCGCCCGCGACCGGATTAACCTTGTCGGCCGATGGCCGGGTGCTGAGTGGTTTTGGCGAAGCTGGCAGTGTCGTTCAGGTACGCGATGCAGCCGGCAACCTTTTGGGGTCCGGAACCGTTGGCGCCGATGGCAGTTTCCAGGTCGACCTGGGCGCGCCGCAGAACAATGGTCAGCCGCTCGACGTCACACTCACCGACCCTGCGGGCAACGTTTCGACGCCGGGTACGGTCACTGCGCCGGATACCACCGCGCCCACCGCGCCAGGCAATCTCAGCGTGAGTGCCGATGGCACGCAACTCGGCGGCACCGGTGAAGTCGGCTCGACCATCCAGGTGCGCGCCGCCGATGGCACTCTGCTCGGTAGCGCTGTGGTGGCGGCGGATGGCACCTTCAGCGTCGCCCTCAGCCCCGCGCAAACCGGCGGTCAGCCGCTGACAGTGAATGCCACCGATGCGGCAGGCAATATCTCGACCGGCGCAACGGTCAGCGCGCCGGAGATCGTCGAACCGACGACGCCAGGCAATCTTGGTTTGAGCAGCGACGGCAGCCAACTGACCGGCACCGCCCGGGCCGGCACCACGATCGAAGTCCGTGCCGCCAACGGCGAATTGCTCGGGCGCGCGGCGGTGGCCGCTGACGGTACTTTCCTGCTGACGCTGGTTCGCGCGCAGGCCAACGGTGAAACCTTCAGTGTCGTGGCAGTCAACAGCGCCGGCGCGCAATCGCCGGCCATCACCTTCAATGCACCAGACATCACCGGCCCCGGCACTGCGACGGATCTGGCGGTGAGCAGCGATGGCCTCTCGGTCACCGGCCGTGGCGAACCCGGCAGCACAGTCAGCGTCACCAATGCCCAAGGTACGTTGCTCGGCACAGCGCAGGTGGCAGCCGATGGCTCGTTTACCGTGCAACTTAACGCCGCGCAAATCGATGGTGAGGCGCTGAGCGTGCTGGTCACCGACGCCGCCGGCAACCCTTCGCCAGCAGCGACCGTTATCGCCATTGATCTGGATGGCCTGACTCAACCGAGCGACATCGCGGTAAGCGTCGATGGCACGCAGTTGAGCGGACGCGGCCAGCCCGGTTCGACCGTAACGGTGCGCGACGCCAACGGCAATGTGCTCGGTTCGGCCGTGGTGGCGGCGGACGGTACGTTCAGCCTGCAACTGAGCAGTCCGCAGAACAATGGCGAAACACTGCAGATCAGTGCCAGCGACGCGGCTGGCAACACTTCCGCACCACTGAACTACGTGACGCCTGACACCCAAGGGCCGACGGCCGTCTCCGATCTTGCGCTCGACGCTCAGGGGCAGACGCTCACCGGTAAGGGTGAGTTGGGTGCGTCGGTCACTGTGCGCGATCCGGCCGGCAACATCATCGGCACGGGCACGGTGGATGCCGATGGCAATTTTACCGTTCCACTTTCCACACCACAGACCGATGCGCAACAACTGCAAGTGATCCAGACCGACGCAGATGGCAATCCATCGGCGCCGGTCAACGTGATCGCACCCGATCTGACCACACCGGTAGCCGTGACCGATGTGAGCATTTCCGCCAATGGCGCCGTAGTCTCCGGCGCGGGTCAGATCGGCGCCACCGTTACTGTCACTGACACCAACGGGACCGTGCTGGGAACAGCTTTGGTCGGCAGCAACGGCCGGTTCGAAGTCACCCTGTCCTCGCCCCAAACCAATGGCCAGAACCTCAGCGTGGTGCAGACCGATGGCTCGCCCACTGGCTCCCCGGCAGTTCCAGTTGAAGCGCCGGATATCCAGGCTCCCACTGCCCCTTCGGATCTGACGCTGAACGCAGGCGGCACTGAACTGAGCGGCACCGGCGAACCCGGTGCCACCGTGTCGGTCAAGGATTCGGCCGGCAATGTGCTGGGCACCGCGATCGTCGACGGCACCGGCGCCTTCACAGTGCCCCTGAACAGCCCGCAGATCGAAGGCCAACAACTGCAAGTCAGCCAATCGGATGGCGTGAACGTTTCCCCCAGCACACCACTGACGGCGACGGACACCACCGCGCCGCTGGCGCCGGACAATGTCGTGCTCGCCAGTAACGGCGTGACCTTGACCGGCACCGGGCAAGCGGGCAGCACCGTAACCGTCAGCGCGCCCGACGGCACGGTGCTCGGCTCTACGGTGGTCGCCAGCGACGGCAGTTTCAGCGTCAACCTGAGCCCGGCTCAGCTCGACGGTCAGGTGCTGAACGTGATCCAGACCGACGCGAGCACCCTGCCCTCGCCAGCCACGCCGGTCACCGCACCGGACATCACCGCCCCGCCTGCACCGACCGGGCTGGTCGTCGATCCTGCAGGGGCCACGGTCACCGGCACCACGCAGCCCAATAACACGGTGCAGGTGCTGGATGCCGACGGTAACGTCCTTGGCACCGCGACCGCTGACGGCACGGGCGCCTTCACGGTCGACCTCGATACTGCGCAGACCAATGGCGAAGCCTTGCAAGTCGTGGTGTCGGATGGCGCCAACAGTTCGCTTCCCGGCAGCGTCACCGCGCCGGACAGCACCCCGCCGGCAGCGGTCAGCGATCTCGCGCTCAACCCGGCCGGCACGCAGGTCTCTGGCCTTGCCGAACCGGGAACCACGGTCACCGTCAGCATTGCCGGCGGTGGCGCTGTGCTGGGCACCGCGACGGCCGATGCGGATGGCCGCTTTGTCGTGACCCTCAGTCCACCGGCCGAGCCTGGCGGCAATCTGGAAGTCATCAGCACGGATAGCGGCGGTAATGATTCGCCCGTCGTGCCGCTGGCAGGACTGGACGGTAGCCAGGTCGCGACCCCGACCGATCTGGCCTTGAGTGCCGATGGTTTCACCCTGACCGGCGCCGGTACGCCCGGTTGCACCGTGACGGTGACCAGCAGCAGCGGCACGGTGCTCGGCTCCGGGCTGATCAACAGCTTCGGCCGCTTCACCCTGTTGCTCAGTAGCAAACAGATCAATGCGCAAGTCCTCCAGGTGACCGCCACAAGTCCCGACGGTGACGTGTCGATTCCGGGCACGGTGACGGCGATCGATGGCACCGCGCCGGATGCTGTGAGCAATCTAACGCTGAATGCCAACGGCACGACACTCACTGGACGCGGTGAGGCCGGGGCGACGGTCACTGTCACCGACGCCACAGGTACCGTGCTCGGTACTGCACTGGTCGCCAGCAATGGCACGTTCAGCCTGACGCTGACGCCGGCACAACTTAATGGCCAGGCGCTTACCGCGATCCAGAGCGATGCCGCCGGCAACCTGTCGCAACCCGCCGGCATCATCGCTACCGATCTGCAACCTCCAGCTGCCGCGACTGGCGTCAGCATCAATGACGTCGGCACCGTGGTCAAAGGCCAGGGCGAAGCCGGCAGCACCGTGACCGTGCGCGATGCCGCCGGTAACGTGTTGGCCACCGGCGTAGTCGATCAGAGCGGCAACTTCCAGGTCACCCTGCCCAACGCGCAGAACACCGGCGAAACCCTGCAGGTCACTCTGACCGACGCCAATGGCAACGCCTCGACTTCCACTGGTGTGATCACCGTAGACGGCACCCCGCCGGCCGCTGTGCAAAACCCACTGATCAGCGCCGATGGCAGCACCCTCAGCGGCACTGGTGAGGCTGGCGCGACGGTCAATGTCACCACCGCCAACGGCACCTTGCTCGGCAGTGCCGTGGTTGGCGCGGACGGTTCGTTCAGCGTGACCCTGGCGCCAGCGCAGAGCAATGGTGAGGCGCTCGCGATCAGCCAGACCGACCCTGCCGGCAACGTCTCGCCATCAACCAGTGTCAACGCCCCCGACATCAGCCCGCCGGCGGCACTGACCCAGGTTGCGGTGAATGCTGACGGTGTCACCGTCACCGGCCACGGCGAGCCCGGCGCCACCGTGTCTGTACGCAGCGCCGACGGCACCCTGCTTGGCACCGCGCAGGTCGGCAGCGGCGGCGCGTTCACTGTCACGCTGAACGCAGCACAACTGAATGCCGAAGTGCTGACCGTCACTCAGGAAGATCCGCCGGGTAACGTTTCGACTGCGGTTGAAGTCACCGCCGTGGATTTGACTGCGCCGGCGATTCCGAGCGCATTGACGCTCAATGCTGCCGGCGTGCAACTGGCCGGTAACGCCGAGGCCGGCAGTACCGTGACCGTGCGCGACAGCCAGGGCAAACTCCTCGGCACCACCACGGCGGCCGCGAACGGCACTTTCCAGATTACCCTCAACAGCCCGCAAACCAATGGCCAGGCACTCAACGTGACAGCCACCGATGCGGCAGGCAATCCGTCGGCCCCGGCAATCGTCAATGCGGTCGATAGCACGGCGCCGTTGGTGGCGAGCGATCTGGCGGTGAGCGCCGATGGTGCCACCCTGACCGGCATTGGTGAGGTCGGCGCCAGCGTGGAAGTTCGCGATGCCGGCGGTGTTTTGCTGGGTACCGCGACCGTGGCCAGCAACGGCAATTTCAGCGTCACGTTGTCCCCGGCTGCCGTGGCTGGATCGAATCTTTCCGTGGTGCAGATCGATGCTGCCGGCAACACCGGACCGGCGGCGCCGGTGACTGCACCGGGCAATCTGGCGGAAAGTGCACCGACCAATCTGGCCCTCAGCGCCGACGGTCTGACCCTGACCGGCTCGGCCACCGCCGGCAGTACCGTGAGCATTCGCAATGCCTCGGGCGTGTTGCTCGGCAGCGCGCTGGTGGCGGCCAACGGCACTTTCAGCGTCACGTTGAATGCCGCGCAACTCAACGGCGAACAGCTGTCTGCCGTGGCGACGTCGAGCGCCGGGATCAATTCATCCCCGACCGATTACACCGCTGCCGATATCGCCGCGCCAACGCCGCTCAGCGAGCTGAGCCTGGCACCGAACGGCACGGCCCTGACCGGGCGCGGTGAAGCCGGCGCCACGGTGACCGTGCTCGGCACCGGCGGAGCGGTTCTCGGCAGCGCCGTGGTGGCGGCCAATGGCACCTTCAGCGTCACCCTCAGCCCGGCACAGACCTCTGGTCAGACTTTGAGCCTGAGCCAGGCCGACGCCGCCGGCAACGAATCCAACAGCGTCAACCTGATCGCCCCGGATCTGATCGCGCCCAATCCGCCGGCGGCGCTCGTGGCAAGCGCTGACGGCACCTTGCTGTCGGGTACCGGTGAGGCCGGCACCACGGTCAACGTGTACAACGCCGCCGGAGCGCTGGTCGGGACCGGCACCGTGAGCATCGACGGCACGTTTGCGATCACCCTGACCACACCGCAAGCCAATGGCCAGGCGCTGACCGTGTCGCTGACGGATGCGGCGGGCAACACCTCGGCAGCCACGCCGTTCACTTCGGTCGACAGCACACCGCCAGCGGCCGTTTCGCAACTGAGCATCGGCGGCGACGGCGCAAGCCTGACCGGGCGCGGCGAACCCGGCGCGCAGGTGCGCGTCATCGACAGCGACGGCGACGTGCTTGGCACCGCCGTGGTCAGCGCGACCGGTACCTTCACCCTGCCACTGAACCCGGCGTTGACCAACGCCGAAGTGATCACCGTGGTCCAGGCCGACGCAGCGGGCAACGACTCGCCGGCAGTGAACCTGACCACACCGGACTTCACCCCGCCTGATCCACTGGACAACGTCGACATCAACTCGTCCGGCGCGCTGGTCATCGGTACTGGCGAACCCGGCGCGACCGTGACCGTGCGCGATGCCAATGGCACCTTGCTCGGCACCAGCGTGGTACTCGGCGACGGCACCTTCAGCGTCACCCTCAATCCGCCGCAGATCAACGAACAGATCCTCAGCGTGCAGCAGGCTGATCCACCCGGCAACGTCAGCGCGCCTGTGTCGATCACCGCACCGGATCTGACCCCGCCAGCGACGCCGGCCGATCTGCAACTGAATGCCGATGGCGACACCCTCACCGGGACCGGCGAAGTCGGCGCCATTGTCCGCGTGACATCCGCAGACGGTACCGAGCTGGGCACCGGCACCGTGGGCAGCGATGGCCGTTTCCAGATCACCGTGACCCTAACACAGACCAATGGCCAAGCGCTGTTCGTGGTGTTGGCGGATGCGGCCGGCAATGCCTCGCCTGCCGGCACCCTGACGGCACCTGACAGCACGCCTCCTGCCGCGCTGACCGATGTCGAGATCGACGCCAGCGGCAACCTCATCACCGGCTCCGGTGCGGCGGGCTCGCAGGTAGTCGTCACCAACGCGGTGGGCACCATCATCGGCACCGGTACCGTGGCGTCCGATGGCAGTTTCAGCGTGACACTGGACCAGCCGCTGCTCAACGGTGAAGCCTTATCGGTGATCCAGCGTGATGCCGCGGGCAACCCCTCGCCGATCGTGCCCGTCACTGCGCCGGACATCACCCTGCCCGCTGCGCCCACAGGCCTCGCTCTTACGTCCGACGGCGTGACACTGACCGGTATCGGTGAAGCCGGCGCCACGGTGCGTGTACTCAGCGCGACTGGCACTGTGTTGGGCTCGGCAACCGTGGCCGGCAATGGCTCGTTCAGCGTGACCCTCAATCCGCCGCAGGTGAATGGCGAGCTGTTGAGCGTCAATCAGACTGATCCGGCTTCAAACATTTCACCCCCAGCACCTCTGCAAGCGGGCGACAGCACTGATCCACTGGAAGTGGCCGATCTCAACGTCAGCCAGGACGGCTTGACCGTCACCGGTACCGGCGAGCCCGGCGCAACCGTCACCGTGCTTGACGGCGCGGTGGTGCTCGGCACAGCGACGGTGGCGGGAGATGGCAGTTTCAGCGTCACGTTGTCGGCTGCGCAACTCGATGGTCGCGCACTGTCGGTCGTGCAGGCCGACGCACAAAACAACCAGTCCGAGCCCGTACTGGTCGACGCGCCGGACAGCACTGCGCCGATCGCACCAACGGTGACATCGCTGACCGGCGCTGGCACCTTGCTCGCCGGGACCGCCGAAGCCGGCAGCACCGTGACTGTCCTGTCTGCCAACGGCACTGTGCTGGGCACGGCGGTAGCATTGGGCGACGGCACCTACACCGTCACGCTGAATCCGGCCCAGGCCAACGGTCAGTTGTTGTCGGTGATCGCGACGGACGAAGCGCAAAACGCATCGCCAGAGCTGCTCTACCCGGCGGCAGATACCACGGCTCCGGATGCCGTCACCGGTCTGACCATCAGCGGCGATCTGAGCCAACTCGCCGGTCGTGGCGAAGCCGGTGCGAGTGTCGAAGTGACCGATGCGCTGGGCAATATAGTCGGCAGCGGCACGGTCGCGGCCAACGGCACATTCCTGATCGATCTGGACCCCGGCATCACCGCCGGGCAAGTGCTGACAGTAAATCAAACAGACGTCGCGACTAACGTGTCCGCAGACGCCGACCTGACTGTTCCGGCAGTGCCAGCCCCGGCTGCACCGGACAATCTTGTACTGACAGCCGACGGCGTGACGCTGACCGGCACGGCGGCGATCGGCACCACCATCAATGTTTATGGGCCTGACAACAGTCTGATCGGCACCGGCGTTACAGGCCAGGATGGCACGTTCAGCGTGGTGCTGACGCCTGCGCAAACCAACGGAGAAAGTCTTGAGGTCACCGCCAACACTGCGCTGGGTGGCGCCTCGCTGCCGACTGAAATCACCGCAGGCGACACCTCGGCGCCGGCGCCGCTCAGCGATCTGGCGGTCAATGCCAGCGGCACACTGGTCACCGGTCGCGGCGAAGTCGGCGCGTCGGTGACCATCACCGGCGCTGGCGGCGTGGTGCTGGGCAATGCGACGGTTGGCGCCAATGGCACCTTCAGCGCACAGCTCAATACGCCGCAGGTCAACGGTCAGGTGCTCAATGCGACTCAGACCGATGCGGCACTCAACACTTCGTCGGGGCTTAACGTAACCGCGCCCGACATCACTCCCCCGGCCGCTCCGACGGCGCTGGTACTCAGCGGTGCCGGTCTGGTGCTCGGCGGGCTCGGTGAAGCCGGCGCCACCGTCACTGTTCGCGGTGCGGGTGGCGCGGTGCTGGGCACGGCGACGGTGGCGGGCAATGGCTCGTTCTCGGTGACCTTGTCATCGGCGCAACTCAACGGCCAGCAGCTGAGCGTCACGCAGAGTGATGCGGCGGGCAACGTTTCGCCGGTTACCAACCTCAGCGTCGCCGATACCACAGCGCCGGCGCCGCTGAGCAATGTCAGCTTGAACGGTACTGGCCTGGCGGTCAGCGGCACGGGTGAGGCCGGCGCGACCGTCAGCGTGACCAACGCAGCCGGTACCGTGCTGGGCACCGCTGTGGTCAATGCTGGCGGCACCTTCACCGTGCAACTGTCCAGCGCGCAACTGAACGGCCAACAGCTGAACGTTCAACAGGCCGACCCGACGGGTAATCTGTCGCAGGTCTTCAATCTGACGGCCCCTGACGTGCAAGCGCCGATTGCAGCCAGCGGTCTGACGCTCGCTGCCAACGGTCTGACGTTGAGCGGTACGGGCGAAGCCGGTGCGACGGTCAACGTCTACGGTCCGGGCGGCGCGCTGATCGGCACCACCACCGTGGGCAGTGGCGGCACGTTCAGCTTCGACCTGAACACCGCGCAACTCGACGGGCAGCTGTTGACCGTGCGTCTGGTCGACCCGGCCGGCAACCTGTCGCCCAACGCCAGCCTGACAGCGCCGGACATTACCGCACCCGGCGCGCCGACTGGCGTCAGCGTCAATGGCAGCGGCACCCTTCTCACTGGCGTCGGCGTGCCCGGTTCGACCATCAGCGTGCGAGGCGTCGGCGGCGTGGTGCTCGGCACCGCCACCGTCGCCGCTAACGGCAGTTTCTCCGTGGCACTGGCCTCGGCGCAGATCAACAGCCAGGTGCTCAGCGTCACCCAGGCCGATCCGAGCGGCAACGTATCGGCTGCGGCGACCGCGACGGCGCCAGACCTGACACCGCCCGCTGCCGCCACGGCGCTGCTGGTCGGCGCCGACGGCCTGACCGTCACCGGTACCGGCGAAGTCGGCGCAACCGTCACCATCAAGTCGGCCAGCGGCGCCGTTCTCGGAACCGGCACGGTCAACAACCTCGGCGTGTTTACCGTCACCCTGAACAGCGCGCAGATCAACGGTGAAAACCTCACCATCAACCTTAGCGACGCACGCGGCAACGTTTCGGTGGCCGCCAACGTCATTGCGCCGGACGTCGACGTCAACGCGCCAGTGATCGCCAGCGATGACCTCGCCGTCGGCACCGTCACCCTGGCACCGGTCACCGCCTCGCAGACCTTCAACGACTCGTTCACCACGCTGCTTGCCGGATTCTCGAAAACCTTCACCTTCACCGTCGCCGGCGGCACGCGTCTTGATCCGACCCTGACGCTGACCACCAGCAGCCTGATTTCGCTGATCGATGGCGTGGTCTACACCCTGCAAGTCAAGGATGCCAGCGGCAACTGGGTGACACTGGATGTCAACGGCAGCGGCGGCCTGCTCGACCTGATCGCGCTCGCCGGCCAAGGCGTGCGGGTCGACATCGGTAACCTGCTGTCAGGCGATTATCGACTGACGGTTTCAAGCACCGGCATCGGCGTGCTGACCACGGTCAATACCCAGCTGCAACTGGATGTCAGCAGCCTGACCCAGTTCAACGGCATTGCCGGGCCAGCGGTGACTGGCAACGTCATCTCCAACGTCGGCGTCGATGGCACGGCCGATCAGACCGGCCCGGACAACGGCGCGCAGTTGCAGATCTTCAAGAACGGCGCCTGGGTCAGCGCCGGCGCCGGCACCACGGTGCAAGGGTTGTACGGCACGCTGACCATCGACGCCAATGGCAACTACAGCTACAAACCGAACGGCAGTGTCAGCAGCGTCGGCAAAGTCGACGTGTTCAACTATCAACTGGTGCACCCGAACGGCTTGAGCGACACCGCCAATCTGTACGTGCGCATCGACAGCCCGCAAGCCAGCGAAGTGTGGAATGACGCCAACCTTGGCAGCCCGGCGCTGGTGGTGGATGCCACAGCGGACAGCGCCTCGACTGACGTCACCCTGATCAACCGCGAAGTCACCACCAACTCTGCCCTTGGCACTTTCAATGTGCTGCTGGGCGGCGGCAGCGGTAACTACAACACGGTGGTCGCGGCCGATACCGTCAGTGACCTGACCGTGGTGGTCAATTCGAGCAACCTGTTGGCGCTGCTCGGTTCGATGACGGTGGGCCTGTACAAGCTCAACACCGCCACCAACCAGTACGTGCTGGTCAAGAGTTACGGCGGCAACGCGCTGGTCAATCTCGGCGGCGGCAACTACGGGATCAAGTTCGACGACCAGACCGCCGGCAGTTATCAGGTGCGGGTGGCAGTGGGCGGCCTCGGCCTGCTGACCAGCGTCAACACCAGCCTGATCAACGTCGCGACCTACAACAATCAGTTCGTGGTCGGCAGCTACACGCCGGTATCGGGCAATCTGCTCACCGACACCGCTGGCGGCGGCGCCGATGTGTTGGGCTCGGTCTACACCTTGCTCAGCGTGCTGGTCGCCGGCAGTTACGTTGCGCTGGGTTACAACGGCGTCTCGCTGGTCGGTAACTACGGCACCCTGGTGGTCCAAGCCAACGGCAACTACACCTACACGCTCAAGGCCGGGCTGACCGATGCGGTGATCGGCCAGGAAGACACCTTCACCTACCAACTCACCCACCCCAACGGCACCGTGGATACCGCGACGCTGACCATCGACCTGAACAATGCCGGCGCATTTGCCAGCACCGCTTTCTCGGCCCTGGCCAGTGATGACCTCGGTCTGGCCCATGCCACTGGCAGCGACTTGATCCAGGGCACCGAGGGCAACGACACCCTCGACGGCTCGCACGGTGGCGCCGTGACCCTGCAAGGTGGCGGTGGCGACGACACGCTGATCATCGCCGATCAGCAATTCACCTCGGTGGACGGCGGCAGCGGCACCGACACCCTGCTCTGGGCCGGTGGTGATGTGTCGATCAACCTCGGCGATCTGCAGAGCAAGATCCACAACGTCGAAATCCTTGACCTCAACCATTCCAGTGCCGTTGCGCTGACACTGAATCTCAGCGATCTGCTGGCGATCACGTCCTCGGACAACAACACCCTGCTGATCAAGGGTGACGACAGGGACAGCGTGCACATGACCGATGGCTGGGTCGCCGATGGCACGCAACAGGCCGACGGCATCGACTATGTTCAATACACGGCGCAGGAGGATCCTAGCCACCACTTGTGGGTACAGAACGGCATTCAAGTGGTTTGAAACAAGACATCGAACGTTGGTCTCTCAACAGTAAGGGAAGTCTGTGGAGTCAGTTTTTCGCCAGAAATGGCCGGTGGTCCTGTTGACCATCGGCCTCTACCCCGCTTTCACCGCCGGCGTTCGCGCCGACGACAATCTCGACAGCAGCTTGCGCAGCATCAGCCCGTCGCAACTGCAACAACCGGCAGGCAATGACAATCGTCAGCGCCCTGCCCTTGCTTCCAAAGCGTCTGCCGATGCGGACGCGTTGGGCCTGGAACAAGCGGTCAGGCTCGCCGTGGACTGGCACCCCCGCATCGGCGAGGCCATCGGCACCCTGTTCCAGCAAGGCGAAGGGGTCAACGTCGCCGAATCCGGTTATTACCCGCAGGTTACCGGCGGCATCAAGGGTGGCTACACCAGCGGTTACGGCAGCGATGCCGGCAGCCAATCGGTGAACATTTCCCTCAAGCAGATGCTGTATGACTTCGGCAAGGTTTCCAGTTCAGTCGACGCCGCCCGCGCCCGGGTGGCGCGCAGTCAGGCCGGGATTCTGCTGGCAATCGACGACATCGCCCGCGACACCGCCAGGGCCTACATCGAAGTGCAGCGTTATCAGCGTCTGCTCGAGGTTGCCCGCGAACAGATTCAGGGCATCGGCGGCATCGTTGACTTGGCCAGACAGCGCAGCGACATGGGCGCCAGCACCCGCTCCGATATGGTCCAGGCGCAGTCCCGCGCAGAAGGCGCGACGGCGACGTTGCAGGAATTCAAGGCGCAATACGCACGCTGGCAAGCCACTCTGACCAGTCTGCTCGGACGGCGCACGCCGCCAGCAGTCAGCGATGCCGCCGCGCCGACGCTGACCCAGGCCTGCGACGCCTCGCAGATCTCCGACACCCTGCCCGCCGTTCTCCAGGCGGCTGCGCAACGCACCCAGGCCCAGGCCGAGCTGGCCCAGGCCAAAGCCGAGGCCTACCCGACCCTGTCGCTGCAACCGTCGGTCAACCAATACCTGGACGACCACTACGACGATCAGAACTCGCGCGCCGATCGCACCCAGGTGGGGATCTTCCTCAACCTCGAAGTGCCGATCTACCAGGGCGGTGCGATCAGTGCGCGCAGCCGCGCCGCCGGGCATGCGCTGACCGCAGCGGATTCGGCCGAAGACTTCGCCCGTCTGCAAGCACGTCAGGGTCTGGCCGAAGCACAGGCGCAAACCTCGGGCCTGAACCGGCGGCTGCGCTCGCTGGAGTTTCGCCAGACCAGCATCACCGAAGCGCGCATGTTGTATGGCCGCCAGTACCTGGAACTGGGCACGCGGCCGCTGCTGGACTTGCTCAACGCCGAGCAGGAAATCCATCAGTCGCGCTTCGATCTGGTCAACACCCAGGCCGAGCTGCAACGCCTGCAGATCGACTGCTTCTACAACAGCGGTGCGATTCGCCGGGTCTTCGGCATCGACCACAGCGCCATCCAGAATGTCGAGATCCTGCCATGACCGATGCCAGCATCACTGTTCCCGAACCCGCTGCTGCCGAAGCTCGCGAAGATTATTCGCCATGGCTGGAAGCGGTGTTGAAGGTCGCCCGCCACTACCGACTCGACGTCTCGCCGGAAAGCGTGCGTCTGGCCTCGGTGCACAGCGAAGGCCGCGTCGAAGAAGTGGTTCGGCACATGGCGCGTCAGGCCGGTTTGAGCGTGAAGTTCGCGGTATTCGACAACAAGAGCCTGAGCCGCTGGCGCACGCCGCTGGTGGTGCAACTGCGCGATGGTCAGGTCGGCGTGCTCGAAAGCATCGGCGAAACCGGCGAGCTGGGCATCTGCTTCAGTGGCGACCAGGGTTTGCAGAGCCGCATGGAGGCTGGCGCGCTCGCCGAGCAGGCCCTGCGCACGGTGATTCTGCGTCCGACGCAACCGGTGGCCGACGTGCGCACCAACGATTACATCAAGCCCTACGACGAGCACTGGTTCCGGCGCATCGTCCTCACCGATCTGCGCCCTTACAGCCAAGTGATGATCGCCTCGCTGGTGGCCAACCTGCTGGGCATGGCCGGGGTACTGTTTTCCATGCAGGTGTACGACCGGGTGATTCCGGCCGAGTCGCTGCCGACCCTGTACGTGTTGTTCGGTGGGGTGATGCTGGCGCTGCTGTTCGATTTCGTCATGCGCATTCTGCGTCTGCGCATCACCGATGTGCTGGGCAAACGCGCCGACTTGCGCGTCTCCGATCTGGTCTTTGGCCACGCCTTGCGCCTGCGCAATTCCGCGCGGCCGAAGTCCACCGGTTCGTTCATTTCGCAGTTGCGCGAGCTGGAGCAGATCCGCGATCTGATCACCTCCAGCACTGCCACGGCACTGGCGGACATGCCGTTTTTCCTGCTGTTCCTGCTGGTGTTCTATTTGATCGGCGGGCCACTGGTGCTGATTCCACTGGTGGCGCTGGTATTCATGTTGCTGCCCGGGATCATCGCGCAACCGCGTCTGGCGCGACTGGCCAATGCCTCGATGCGTGAAGCGGCGCTGCGCAACGCCATGCTGGTGGAAAGTATTCAGGGTCTCGACGACATCAAGGCATTGCAGGCCGAGCAGCGTTTCCAGCAACAGTGGAACCAGTACAACGCCGCCTCGGCGGACAGCAGCCTGCGCCTGCGCACCCTGACCAACAGCCTGGTGGCGTGGACGCAGAACGTGCAAGGCGGAGTGTTCGCAGTGGTCATCGTGTTCGGCGCGCCGATGGTGATTGCCGGCGACCTGACCACCGGCAGTCTGGTCGCGGCGTCGATTCTGTCGTCGCGGATGATGGGGCCGATGGCGCAACTGACCCACGTGCTCACGCGATGGCAGCAGGCCAAGGTCGCGCTCGAAGGCTTGAACCGGATCATGCAGATGCCGGTGGATCATCCCGAAGGCAGTCAGCGCGTGCACCTGCCGGCGATTCGTGGCGACTACCGCATGCGTCAGGCCAGCTTCCGCTACAGCGAGGAATCGACCCCGGCGCTCAACAACATCGACCTGAGCATTCGGCCCGGCGAGCGCATCGCCCTGCTCGGCCGCAACGGCGCTGGCAAGTCGACGTTGCTGCAAGCACTGGGCGGCGCGATGGATCTGAGCAGCGGTGAAACAACCCTGGACGGCATCGCCCTGGCACATCTGGATCCGGCCGATCTGCGCCGCGACGTCGGCCTGCTGTCGCAACAGGCGCGACTGTTTCATGGCACCTTGCGCGACAACATCACCCTCGGCGCCGGTCAGGCCAGCGATCAGGAAATCATCGCTGCGCTGACCGTCACCGGTGCCCTGGACTTTGTTCGGCAGCTGCCCAAAGGCATGGATCACCTGGTGCTTGAGGGCGGCCTGGGTTTGTCCGGAGGTCAGCGTCAAAGCCTGTTGCTGTCACGCTTGTTGATCCGTCAGCCACAAGTGCTGTTGCTCGACGAACCGACGGCCGCGCTCGATGACGTCACCGAGCGTCTGCTGCTGGAAAAACTCGCGACCTGGACCCAGGGCCGAACGCTGGTGGTCGCCACGCATCGGGTCAGTGTGTTGCAACTGGTCGAGCGGATCATCGTCCTCGACAACGGGCGTATCGTCATTGACG
Organism: Pseudomonas sp. Sample_20; assembly: GCF_004307585.1. NCBI lineage: Bacteria > Pseudomonadati > Pseudomonadota > Gammaproteobacteria > Pseudomonadales > Pseudomonadaceae > Pseudomonas > Pseudomonas sp. Sample_20. Next base: position 26,530 of record NZ_RCOA01000085.1, read on the forward strand.
ACCACCGCGACGCGGCATTGGCGCGGCTGCGCGCACCGGGCAAAGGAGTGGCGGTATGAAGCCGATGATGACCGACGTGCCGGACCCGATGTCCTACCTCGACGGCCGCGATGAGCGCGCACTTGCCGGTGGCGCAAAGGTGATCTGGGGTTGCGCGCTGATGCTCGCCTGCTTCATTGCCTGGGCGGCGTGGTTCGAGATCGTCGAGGTTTCGACCGGTACCGGCAAAGTCGTGCCGAGCTCGCGCGAGCAGGTGATTCAGTCGATGGAGGGCGGCATTCTCGAGCAGCTCAATGTCAGCGAAGGTGCTTTGGTCGAGCGCGGGCAGATCCTCGCGCAACTGGACCCGGTGAAAAACCAGTCCAACGTCGGCGAAAGCGCGGCCAAGTACCGCGCAGCGCTGGCCAGCGTCGACCGCTTGCAGGCCGAAGTCAGCGAAAAGCCCTTGACCTTCGACGCATCGCTGCAGGAATTTCCCGATCTGATCCGCGCCGAAACCGAGCTTTACCAGACCCGGCGCAAAGGTCTGGCGGAAACCCTCGACGGCATTCAGAGCTCGCTAAAACTGGTACGTAGCGAACTGGCGATCACCGAGAATCTGGCGAAGATCGGCGCCTCGAGTCGGGTTGAAGTGCTGCGACTGACCCGTCAACGCTCGGAGCTGGAATTGAAGGCCACCGAAGCCCGCTCCGATTACATGGTCCGCGCCCGCGAAGACCTGGCCAAGGCCAACGCCGAAGCGCAGATGCTCGAAGCGGTGATCCGTGGTCGCACCGATTCACTGTCGCGCCTGACCCTGCGCTCGCCGGTGCGCGGCATCGTCAAGGACATCGAGGTCAGCACGATTGGCGGCGTCATTGCGCCCAACGGCCAGGTCATGCAGATCGTGCCGCTCGATGAACAACTGCTGATCGAGACGCGCATCTCGCCGCGCGACATCGCCTTCATTCATCCGGGCCAGGCGGCGAAAGTGAAAATCACCGCCTATGACTATTCGATCTACGGCAGCCTCGACGGCGAAGTGGTGACGATCTCGCCGGACACCATTCAGGACGAAGCCAAGCCCGAGATCTTCTACTACCGCGTGTTCATCCGTACCGCGTCGGATGAACTGCACAACAAGGCCGGCAAACGCTTCGCCATCGTGCCCGGGATGATCGCCACGGTAGACATCCGTACCGGCGAAAAAACCGTGCTCGACTACCTGATCAAACCACTCAACCGCGCCCGCGAAGCGTTGCGCGAACGCTGATCAGCGGCTGGCCAGTTTGGTCGCCGGTGGCGCTGTCGGGGTGATGCTGGCCTGATAGCGCGACCACTCGCGATTGATCTCCGCGTACGGCAGGAAAATGCTCACGCGCGGTTGATCGAGCAAGTCCTTGCGCTTGAGGCGGCTGACATCGTCACGGGTGAGAAACGCCACGTTGATGCCAACCACTTTGCCATCGGCGGAAAACACCGGCCCGCCGGACATGCCTTTGGCCAGTGCGCCATTATGGGTGCCGTAAAGCACGTTGCCCTCTTTGACGTCGAGGCGAACCATCGCTGGCAACGCCTGGCCGGTGCCCTTGACCGACATGTACAGCGAATTGAAGCCCACCGAAGTCAGCTCCTCGCCCGGCTTGTAGCCGCGCCACGCCGGCACGCTATTGGCCTTGTGGCGGAAGAACTGCACGTCTGCCTGCCCCTGGAAAACCGTGCCCGACAAGTAAGGAATGTGCTTCACCGTCACGGCGAAGTCTTCATTCCATTGCACAGCCGAACCCATCAGCACGTAAGGCAAAGGCGCGCCGGAGTGAACGACAAAGGCTTGGTCTAAAACAGGATCCTGAACAAAAGCGACTGGCATTCCATTGCACCCGCTGAGCAGCAACGACGCTGCAACAAGTGACTTGAGGGGGCGCATTTTCGGTACATCTTGAGGTGAGGAAAGGTGCTGCAATATGTCATTGCGCCATCACTTTTAGCAATAGGCTCAGCCTACCGCTTGTCGGCATGCGATATAGTGAGTCAATGATTGGATCCAAGCAATTTCCCGGCAATGCGCGCAATCCACAGCGAATGACCGCAAATGATCGTGATTGTCTTCAACCAGGTCGATTGATCCCATGCTGACGAAGCTTGCGGTACAGCGTATTGCGGCTAATCCCCAGACGACGGGCAACTCGCGCGACATGCCAGTGTTCAGCTTCAATCAAGCTGAGCAGAGTTTGCCGTTCGGATACGCCCAGTGGATCGTCAACAGGTTGGTCGTCACTTGCGGGCAGTAACTCGTGCACGTCCTCCAGCGTGACCCGGCCTTCCACTGCCAACGCCACCAACGTACGCAAACAGGTGCGCAGTTGCCGGACGTTGCCCGGCCAGGGCTGCGCCAGCAAGCGCTCTCGAACTCCCGCTTGCAGCCGCACAGTGGCGCCCGCCGCTTCTTCGCGCAGCAGCAGGTCGAGCAGACGGCCCCTGTCGGAACGCTCGCGCAGCGGCGGCAGTTCCACGGCGAAACCGCCAATGCGATAGAACAGGTCCTCGCGCAGGCGTCCGTCGGCCACGCAGGCTGGCAGATTCTGGTGACTGGCGCTGATCAGGCGTACATCAAGCGGTCGCGGCGTTGCGCTGCCCAGCGGCACAACCTGGCGCTCTTCGAGCACGCGTAGCAGACGGGTCTGTAGCGCGAGGGGCATGTCGCCGATTTCGTCGAGAAACAGAATACCGCCATGGGCCTGCTCAAGCTTGCCGACCATGCCGTCCTTGCGCGCGCCGGTGAAGCTGCCGCCGCGATAGCCGAACAGCTCGCTTTCAATCAGCGTCTCGGGGATCGCCGCGCAGTTGATCGCGACAAACGGCTGGCCGGCGCGGGAGCTGGCGCGATGCAGCGCTGCCGCAAAGGCCTCCTTGCCGGTGCCGGTTTCACCCTGCAGAAACACCGGCACGTCACGCTCCAGTACACGCAACGCGCGAGCGAATCCGCGTTGCAGGCGCGGGTCTTCCAGGCACACGCGCTCATCCTTGATTGGCGGGACAGGCGCAAGGGTCAACGGCGCGGAGCGGATCGGTTCGCGCAACTGGCCGTAGAACAAGCGCCCGTCGGCCAGGCGCATCGGCCAGCAGACGTGCGCCTGAGCACTGGCCTGTTCGAGCAACTGCTCCATCGGCGTTTCCAGCAACATGGTCAACGACTGCCCGACCATCTGCTCGCGGCTCAGGCCCAACAGATCCAGCGCCGCCGCATTCACCGAACAGATCCGCGCACTCTCGTCGAAGCTGAGCAGGCCTTCACCCAGCAGCCCGACAAACCCGGCGTCGGGATGAAACCGCAGCAAATAGCGCTGCGGATCGTGGCCAAGGAAAAAACAGCTCTCGATCAACCTGGCCGACAGATTGGTCAGGGCCATGGCCTTGAAGCGTTGCTCAAGGCTGCTTTCCTCGCGCACGGAGGACAGGTTGAGCACCGCGAGCAACTCACCGCTGGCGTCGAATATCGGGCTGGCCGAACAGGTCAGGCCGACGTGCTGGCCACGGAAATGCTCGTCGCGGCGAATGGTCACGTGCTGGCGCTCGACCAGGCAGGTGCCGACGCCGTTGGTGCCCTCGTGCTCCTCGCTCCAGACCGAGCCGAGCCACAGCCCGGAGCGCTGGAACTCGCCGCGTTCGGCTTCGTTGAACACGCTGTCGATCGCCACGCCGCGCGCATCGGTGAGCAGCACGACATGGCCGTCACGTCCCAGTTGCTGGTGCAGGCTGTTCATCTGCCAGTGCGCCACGGAAATGATGTGTTCCAGCGGCGCACGGTGTTCGCGCAAACGCGCCTGTTCGAGCACGTCCGGCGCGCGGCGGCTGGCCGGATCGAGCTGGTATTGATCCAGGCAGCGCCGCCACGAACGGGTGATCGCCAGGTCTGCCGCCGCGCTGTGGCTGGCAACAGAGCCCTGCACCGCTTGCAGTACCTGGCGCGCGTGGGCGTTGATCGAGGCCGGTTTCATTGTTGTTGTTCTCCGCTTCGGTGAAGACACGGGTGTGTCCGCAGCTTAGATGAAAAGCTCGTTGCGGGGGAATTTCGCGCCGAGTGACACAGTGTCATCCGCGATTCTCGAATTTGTGACATGTCGCCTCCGCCAAGCCTTGTCGGCCTTTGCATCAAATGCTCTGGCCCGCGCCTTTCAAGGAGATGGCCCAAGCCTTGCTCTGATGCCATGGCTTACCAAAACAACAAGATCGGGAGTGGCCCCATGAACATCGCTATTGAAACCCCTTTGCAATCGCCAACAGCGCAACTTGCGGCCTGGGTCGAACGCCTCGGCGAACGTCTGGCGCAACGAGATGTGGACGGCACGCTGGAGCTGTTTGCCGAAGAATGCCACTGGCGTGACTTGCTGCTGTTCAGTTGGAACCTCGTCACTCTGGAAGGCAAACCGGCGATTCGCGACATGCTCGAAACACGCCTTGAGCAGACCCGGCCCGAACGCTGGCAACTCGAAGGTGAAGCCACGCTCACCGATGGCGTGCTTGAAGGCTGGATGAGTCTGGAAACCGACTCGGCGCGCGGCAAAGGCTATGTGCGCCTGAAAGACGGTTTGTGCTGGACGCTGCTGACCACCATGCGCGAACTCAAAGGCTTCGAAGAACCCAGCGGTCGCCGCCGGCCGATGGGCGCGAGCCACGGCCATGCCCACGCTGACAAGCGCAACTGGCTGGAGCGCCGCCGCGATGAAGAAGCGGCGCTGGGCATCACCACGCAACCGTACTGCCTGATCGTCGGCGGCGGTCAGGGCGGGCTCGGCCTCGGCGCAAGGCTCAAACGCATTGGCGTACCGACGCTGATCATCGACAAAGCCGAACGCCCCGGCGATCAATGGCGCGGCCGCTACAAGTCGCTGTGCCTGCACGACCCGGTCTGGTACGACCACATGCCCTACCTGCCCTTCCCCGACCACTGGCCGGTGTTCACCCCGAAAGACCAGATCGGCGACTGGCTGGAGATGTACACCAAGGTCATGGAACTCAACTACTGGCCGCGCACTGAGTGCCTCGGGGCTACGTTTGACGAAGAGACTGGCCGCTGGACCGTGGAGGTCCTGCGCAACGGCGAGCCCGTCACCCTGCAACCGACGCAACTGATCCTCGCCACCGGCATGTCTGGCGTACCGAATGTGCCGGTGTATCCAGGCGCCGAAAACTTCCAGGGCCAGCAACATCACTCCAGCCGTCACCCCGGCGGCGATGCGTGGAAAGGCAAGCGCGCAGTGGTCATCGGCGCGAACAATTCAGCCCACGACATCTGCGCCGATCTGGTGGAAAACGGCACCGAGGTGACCATGGTGCAACGTTCGAGCACGCACATCGTGCGTTCGGACAGCCTGATGGAACTGGTTTTCGGCGGGCTTTATTCCGAAGAGGCGCTCGAGTCGGGGCTGACCACGGACAAGGCCGACCTGCTGTTCGCCTCGATTCCGTACAAGGTCATGCCACAGTTTCATCGGCCGATCTTCGACGCGATCAAGGAGCGCGACAAGGACTTCTATGAACGCCTGAGCCGGGCGGGTTTCATGCTCGATTTCGGCGACGATGAATCGGGTTTGTTCTTGAAATACGTACGCCGTGGCTCGGGTTACTACATCGACGTCGGCGCCTCGGAACTGATCGCCAACGGCACGATCAAGCTCAAGAGCGCGCCGGGCCTCGGTGTCGAACGCATCGAAGCGGATGCGGTGGTGCTCACCGATGGCAGCCGCTTGCCGGCCGATCTCATCGTTTATGCGACAGGTTATGGCTCGATGAACGGCTGGGCCGCGAAGCTGATTTCTCAGCAAGTCGCCGACAAGGTCGGACGCTGCTGGGGCCTGGGTTCCGGCACCACCAACGACCCCGGCCCGTATGAAGGTGAACTGCGCAACATGTGGAAGCCGACCCAGCAGCAGAACCTCTGGTTCCACGGCGGCAACCTGCATCAGTCACGACACTATTCGCTGTATCTGGCGTTGCAGTTGAAAGCCCGTTTCGAAGGCCTCGACACCGATGTTTATCGCCTTGCAGAGCGCCATCATCTGGGCTGATTCCTCAAGTGGTCGTTCGTCGGTGCGCAGACCAAGCGCACCGGCGAACTGGAAAGTGCGTGCTAGGGTGTCTAGCCCAAGCACGTTTCAATCCAGGAAAAATGAGGAGGATTCATGCCACTTCATCCCATTCTGTTCATGGGCGGCTCCGGCGCCATCGGCCATCAGACGGCCCGCGCATTGCGCGCGGCGCATCCCGACGTCCCCTTGCTGATCGGCGGGCGCGACCTCGCCAAGGCTGAGCAAACCGCCGAGCAAATTGGCAATGCCCAGGGTGTGGTCATCGATGCTCGCGCAGAAGATCTGGGGCTGGGTGATCGCCCGGTCAGCGCCATCGTCCTGTTCTACATGGACCACGCCCTCGCCGGACTGCGCTTTGCGCAAAAGCGCAAGGTTCCGCACTTGAGCATCTCTTCCGGCGTATTCGAAATCGCCCCGCAGATCGCCAGTTTCATCCACTCGCCCGACGCGTCTCCCATTGTCCTCGGCTACGAATGGATGGTCGGCGCGACCACGGTAGCGACGCTGCACATCGCCAAAGCCTTCGCCCGCGTGCACGACATACGCATCCACGCACTGGTCGACGAACAGGACGGCGGCGGCCCGACCGTGGCCGTCGATTTCGAGCACCTGAACAAAATGCTGCCCGCCGCGCTGACCCGCCGTGACGGCGAATTCATCTGGCGCGAAGGCGACGACGCCAAGGTCAGCTTCCGCGCCGTCGACGGCACAATCATGCAGGGCGCCGGCTTTTCCTCGATCGACGTCACCGGCCTGGCCGCCGCCACCGACGCCCCGAACGTCGAGTTCAACCTCGCCAGCGGCGTCAGCTCGACCCGGCGTCAGGGCCAGCCGATGTCGACGGAAATACTCATCGAACTTGAAGGCACTGATCACGATGGCCAGCCATTGCGCACCCGCCACGCCGTTGTTCACCGATCAGGCGCAGCAGCGTTGACCGGGCTCAGTGTGGCCATGCTGCTGGAGCGACTGGTTGGGCTGAATGGGCAAGCGCCTGTGAGGCCCGGGTTGTATTTTCCGTATCAGTTGCTGGACGCACAGGTGTTTTTGCAGCGGCTGGAAAAAGACGATGGCGAGCTGATCGAATTGGACGTGTGACCCCTCTGGACAAAGGCTGGTCAATTTTGTCCGAGCGCCTGTACGACACGCTCCGCGATGGCGAGACAGCTCGTCAACCCAGGAGATTCGATGCCGAACAGATTAACCAGCCCCGGCACTCCATGCGCCGATGGGCCACTGATGACAAAGTCCGCCGCCGGCTCGTGTACGGCGTTGATTTTCGGGCGGATGCCGCTATAGGCCGGTTCCAGGCTGCCATCGGGCAGGCCGGGCCAATAGCGGCGAATCGCCTGATAGAAACCTTCGGCCCTCTGAGGATCCACGCGGTAATCAACCTGATCGATCCACTCGACATCCGGTCCGAAACGCGCCTGCCCCCCCAGGTCAAGCGTCATGTGCACGCCGAGACCCGCAGCTTCGGGCGCGGGATAGATCAGATGGCGAAAAGGTATCCGACCGCTGAAGCTGAAGTAGCTGCCTTTGCACAACCTGGCCAACGGCACATGTCGCGAAGACAGACCAACGATGTGGCCCGCAAGCCGGGGCGCAGACAAGCCTGAACAGTTGATCAGCTCGCCACAGCTGACGTTCATGGGTTGCGCGCCGCCGATCTGCAACTCAAAACCCTGCGGGCGACGACAGGCCGATTCGAACGGCGTGTTAAAGGCAAACGAGGTGCCCGCCGCCTCGGCGTCTGCCTGCAGGGCAAGCATCAAGGCATGGGAGTCGACAATTGCAGTAGAGGGCGACCAGAGTGCCGCGATACATGACAACTCAGGCTCCAGTTCCAGCGCCTGCCGGGCGCTGAGCAGTTGCAGGTCGTTGACGCCGTTGCGCCGTCCCTGCTGCCATAAGCGCTGCAATGCCCCGCACTGCGCGTCATCGGTTGCGACGACAAGCTTGCCCAGAGGTTGGCACGCTACTGCGTGCGCTTCACAAAAGGCATACAGACGATGCCTGCCGTCGACGCACACTTGCGCCTTCAAGCTGCCAGTGGGGTAGTAGATGCCAGCGTGAATGACTTCTGAATTGCGCGAGCTGATGCCCGTTCCAATGCGTTCACCCGCCTCCACCACAACCACTTCACGGCCGCTCAAGGCCAGGGCCCGGGCGACAGCCAGCCCGAGCACTCCGGCGCCAATCACAACACATTCGATATCGACGCTCACCGTCTCACCGCGCGTTCAAATTGCTTGATCAGCGTGACGACCTTTTCCACGTCGCCATCCGACAAATGATGGTGACAAGGAAGTGTGATCATTTGCCGGGACAGGCGTTCGGTTGTGGGTAACGCGATGCGTGGCTGACTACTCAACCATGCCTTCTGCCAATGAATGGGCACCGGATAATGAATGGCCGCTTGCACATCGTGCTCTGCCAGATAAGCCTGCAGCTCGTCACGATGCGTGGATTGCACGACATAGTGATAGTAGGCATTTCCCGGTTTGCCGCCCCCCAGGTCGGCGCCCGTGCGGGTTGTCGAGAGGACGTCATCATAGAACGCGGCAATTTCCACGCGTCGCTTCAGCCACTGATCCAGATACTTCGCTTTGATGTTGAGTGCTGCGGCCTGCAACGAGTCGAGTCTGGAGTTGATGCCGAACCGGATCGATTCGTTACGGTTTTCCAGGCCGTGATTGCGTGCAATCCGCGCGTACTCGGCAATTCCCGGATCGCGAGTCACCAGCATCCCGCCGTCACCCAGACCACCGAGCGTCTTCAAGGGATGCATGGAAAACGCTGACGCATCAGCGCAAGTGCCGACTTGCCGGCCATCGATCGTAGTGCCGATCGCCTGAGCGCAATCCTCGATCACGGCAACCCCGCGCGAGCGGCACAGGTCGATGATGGGGTCGATATCCAGAGGGCGTCCGCGCAGATAGACAGGAATCACGGCTTTGGTCCGATCATTCACAAGTGGCGCAATCGTCTCGACGCTCAGGAGTTCATCGTCACCCACATCTGCCAGGATCGGCCGGGCACCAACAGCAACAATGGCTCCGACTGTGGCAACAAAGGTATTGGCGCAGGTGATCACCTCGTCACCGGGGCCGATATCGAGCGCGCGCAATGCCAGAAACAGCGCATCCGTGCCTGAATTGAGGGCAACGGCGTGCGCGCCGCCACAACGATCCGACATCCATGACTCGAACGCCAGAACCTGATCGCCGAGAATGAACTCGCCCGATTGCAACAGCTCCCGCCAGCGTTCAAAGATCTCGCCACAGAGATCCTGGGCCTGTTCCTGTACGTTATTGCACTTGATCATTACGCGCACTCCCTGGCATGAACATGATGGACGTCAGGACGATCAGCAGAGTGCCAACCGCGCTGATGACGGCGGTCAACGCAAGCGTCTGGGAATAGCCGATCATCCCGCCGACTACGCCGCTGCCCAGATAAATGAACGGGTGCACACCACTGGTGACAAAGGTATCCACCGCCACGACTTTGCCCAGATCCTTTTCGGGCGACAGTGTCTGCATGGCGGTTGCCCAGCCGGTGAGCCAGGACGCTTCGACGACACCGACGCACGTCGCCCCCAGAATAGCCATCCAAGCCGCCGTCCCCAGCCCGAGTAACGCCATCGCTCCGGCCAGGAACAACCCGCATACCACCGCAAGCCCGACCAGGCGTTCGTGCCCCGAGGCCAGCACGGTGACAACCGATCCGAGACAAGCGCCGAACCCTGATGCTGCCAGGCAATATCCCCACATTTCTTCGCTGAAACGAAGACTGATCGCGTAGGGTGCAACGACCAGAAAAATCGGAAAACACAGCACGTTCACCACCAGCGTCGCCGCAAACCCCAGCAGCAGCGTGGCGTTACGGCTGACCACGGTGATGCCCTTGAACGCCTCGCGCAGGGAGAACTCTTCTTCGGATTCATGACGGCCGACATTCGGTAACTGAGCGGTGTAAATCGCCGCGCCGAAGAAGGTCAAGCCATCGATCAGTATCCCCCAGACCGGATCCCACAAGATGATGAACACGCCCAACGTCGCCGGAAACAGAATGGCGACCAGGTTATCGATGAAGTTCATCGCGCCGTTGCCCGCGACCAGCGCCTTTTTCGGTAACAGGCTGACCAGCAGCACCTGAGCGCAGGGCCGAGAAACGCCGATGCCGATGCCGAAGATCAGATAGGCCAGCACCAGCCAGCCCCAAGGCGCACCGGTCAGAAGCAGTGCGACGGCGGCAAGCTGCGCCATGCCTCGGGCCGTATCGGTGTAGATGAGCACCTGTCGAGGCGACTTGCGATCCGCCAGCATGCCGCCGGCCAGAGCACCGATGACGGTTCCGATCCCGACTGCGGCCATGATGAAGCCAAACACATCACCACCAAAACCGTCCCGTATCAGCGCTATCGGCAGCGCCGCCAGACAGATGGCGTCGCCGGCCATCGACAGACCCTGGCCGATCAACAACTTGCGAAAGGGCAAGACCCGCAGCGCATCGTTATAGGGGGATAAGCGTTTTTTGATAGAGATCATCGGTGCCCCTCCTTGAGGCATATATATCCATCCTGGCCATGTTCTGTTGCCAACTGCCGGCCGCCCTCGCGGATTTCCAGCTCATCGTCTCCGATTACGGAAATGCGCAGACGCCGGCCCCGAAACTCAAGGGTGAAGTGGTAGGCATCCCAATCGGCGGGCAACCTCGGGCGGAAGGCCAGTTGGTCCGCAACGAGATCAAGTCCTGCCAGCCCTTCCACCAAGCCTTGCCAGGCTCCGGCATAGGCGGAAAGATGCAGGCCATTGCTGTAGTCGTCGAGCGGAGTGAAATCCAGGTTGTAGCGGCTGGCCCGAGCAATGAAATCGGCACTGATCGACGTCTTGCCCAAGTGCGCGGCGACAACCGCGTGCGGGCCGTAGCTCAATGACGATTCATGCACCGTACGCGGTTCATAATATTGGAACGCTGCGCGTTTCACGTCTGTTGAAAAATCTTCTGGAAACATCGACATCAACAACACGATGTCGGCCTGTTTGACCACCTGCGACGCGAAATTCTGCAGGTTCTCTGCGCTCTCCCGTTCGGCCTCGTCCGCAAACTGCGGTCCGCGCTTTTTGTCGGAACGCAGCTGCGTGTCAGGTAAGGCGGCATAACCCTCAAACTCTTCAGGAATGACCACCCCACCCACAGTGATCCAGGGCAGAAAGACGTTATCGGCTATCGACTGCCAGCGCCTGGACTGTGCCTCGGGCAATCCCGGAAAGCCCGGCCGGTCGCACAGGGAAAGCGCTGACCGGAGACACCAGCGCAGCATGTAATTGGTAAAAAAGCTGTTGTCCACATGATAGTGGTATTCGTCCGGCCCCATGACCGATTCAACGACATACGCCTGACGACTCTCGGACCACTTGAACACGGACGCGGCGAAACGGGCGCACTCGAGCAGCATTTCAAAGCCGCGAGAGATCATGAACGCATCGTCACCGGTGACCTTCCAGTATTTGTTCACGGCATAGCAAACGTCTGCCGAAATGTGGAGCACCTCATGGACACTCCACTCTCGTCGAATGTCCTGTTCGGGATACGCCAGCACATAATGGGGACCATTTTCCCGCCCTCGATCATTGGCTGCTTCCGGAAAACGCGCTCCCTCATAGCCACTGGCCCGAGCAAACTCCCGTGCTTGTTCCAGACAGTGGTAGCGATAGTCAATCAACGCCCTGGCGACGCCGGGTTCGTTCCAGATCCAGAACATGCACTTGTGCAGTTCGGTATCGAAGAACGTCGCTCCGGAGTGATATGTGCTGGTCAGGCCGCGCGCCGGCGAGAGCGTTCCCCGCTCGGGGGGCGCGACTCCCACGCCGTGCTGCAGCAATTGAAACATCGCGTACTTGATGCCCAGATCGATACGTCTCTGCGCGGTTTGAACAGTGACGTCATGCTCGCTCCAGATCTTGCTCCATCGGCAAAGATGGCTGCTCTGGATATGGGTCATATCGAAGTCGCCAGAAAGCGCGTCGGGCATACTGTGCTCGCCATCGATTGCAACCCGCCAATGCGTGGCGATGCGATGCTGCAACACCGAGTTGAAATCCATGGTGACGGAAGCAATACAACCCTGCAGGCCGTGTCGCCAGCAAACAACCGAACTCGCCGCTGTACCGGACTGTTCGACACGTACGTCGTAGCGCAGCCGATACTCTGCGGCATCGACATCCACAGTGAAGGCCGTTCGATCGACAACACTTTGCCCAAAACGGTAATGTCGGGCGGTCAGCCAGTCACTGGTGCCCAGGTATTCATTCTCGGCACTGCCATCCACGCCGTAATCCAGTCGCAATCGGTGCGCACCGGTCGGCTCGCCCAGTCGAGTCAGACTGATGCGGGTCGACACGGCGCTGTCATCAGGAGCATCAATGAACTGATCAATCGTCAGCTCATAACGGACGCCCCGCAGTTGGAACAGCTCGCGGCTGCTGACTGTCGCCTGATCCATCGCCAACACCACCGCCGGTCCATCGCCTGATGGCTCGAGAGGTTCGCCCGTGTCCACATCGTAGAGGCGCAGGACTGCCGGCGCTGGCAAAGAAATGATCTCCCGCGAAACGCCGACCCCGGGTGCATAGACCCCCGCGCAGAGCAGTTGCGTGCGCCGTGTGCGCGGCGAGGCACTGGGCACATGCGGGCGCACGCCGATCAAGGGATTGGCCAGCATTGCCACGCAGGCTGCGAAGGACGATGTCCGCGGCTCGATACCGACGATATCCTCGCACTCTTCTCCATAAGCGATGGTCAGCACGACGTGTCCCCCGACGCCTGGTACGACCAGTCGTTGTGCAGCATGTTGCGCACATTGTGATAGCGGGTGTCGGACAGCACATCGTCACTGTCGTTGAAGTTCCCGGATTGCCACTGCTCGCAGATTTCCACGATGGCATCCCTGATTGAATAGATGAACTCGAAACCCAGTGTCTGCTGCACCCGTCGCGAATCCAGACGGTAAGACCGAACATCATCGCTGCGGGTAGTGGTGATCGGCACGTTGACGAGGAAGTAGCGATCGACAACCTGTTTTACCTGATCGGCTATCTCGGTCACCGTGTGGTTTTCGTAGCCGACGTTGATTGCGGTTCCGCAGACTTCGTCCAGCGATTCGCGCTCCACGAGCATCGTATACAGCCGGGTCAGATCGCCGATATGCACATTGGGGCGGTATTGGCTGCCGCCGAACACGGTAATTTCACCGCGCGCCAGCGCACTGGCGGTAAGGATATTGACGGTCAGATCCAGGCGCTGGCGAGGCGACCAGCCGCACACGGTAGCGGCTCGAACCGCGACGGTTTCAAAGGATGCATCAGTGAGCCCGAACAGTATTTTTTCGCCGTCAGCCTTGAAGCGGTTGTAGTCGGTGATGGGCACGCAGGGTTGGCGCTCATCGACAAATGGTTCTGTATTGACGCCGTAGACACTGGCTGAGGATGCATAGATAAAGCGCCGGCAGCCAAGGCGCTTTGCACTGCTCATGAGATGCGGCAGACAATCGATATTGATGGACTGGCCGAGTTCGGGTGCCGAATTGAAACTGGGATCATTGGCCACTGCGGCAAGATGGACAACGGTGTGCATCCCCCGAAGCGACTGCTCGACGAGCAGCGGATCGCGAATATCGCCCTTTATGAATTCCAGTGCCGGATGGTTCATCACGCCCTCCAGGCCGTTGCCGAAATAAAGCGCATCCAGTACCCGGACCCGGTAACCGGCAGCCAGCAGTTTTGGTACCAGACGCGAGCCAATGTAGCCCGCACCGCCTGTAACGAGAACAGCGGATTGATTATTCATGGTCCTTCCTTGGGATGGGTTTGCCAGGGGGTATTCATCAAGCGATGACAGTATTGATGCCTGTGGATGAGCAGCCTTGGGCTCAAGATCATGCCGGCGGATCTGCCAGGCATGGAGCCCCAGGCCACAGGCCAGATCCGTTGCATAGGGACTGTCGTCAATCAGCTCGACATCCTGCGGATCGCGGCTTCCGACCAGTTGTTGAATCAGCGCTTCGCGGCTCTGACCGGGCGCCTGTCGGGTAATCGATAATCTGGATTCTTGCCGCAGACTGGAGCGCTCGATAGCCGCCTCGAACAATTGCGGCGCATTCAGAGACGCCGTATAAAACATCACTGGCTGTGCGGCTTGTGCAATACGTTCCAGCAATCGCTTTGCGTCCTCGAACAGCTCAGTGCCTTGGGAGAGCTGTAGAAATTCCTTTTGTTTGTGCTGCGCCAGTTCGTCTGCGCTGAGCGAGCCGGTCATTTCAGCACCGATGTCATCGGTGATCAGCGCCAGCAATCGTGAAGCGCCTTCCATGCGAGGACGTCCGGCAATGTGGTCAATGTATTCGCGCTGAGTCAGTTGTTTGCCGGCAAGTCTGTGAGCGGCGTTGCTCCACGCTTGAAAATGCGGCGTGTCGATCATTGTTCCGTCGAGGTCAATCAGCAAAAGTTTCGACATGATTGCTTACCTGTCATCTGTGCGTGGACATGACGAGCCGGGCGATTCTGGACGTCGAGTCGAATATCTTGTCGTCCGTCAAGATCATTCGCCCCCCTGCGCTTTCAACCAGTGCGCGCTCCGCCTGAAGTCTCACGTCTGACCCGTCACTGTAATCCGCACCCTTGAAATAGAGGTTGGGACGTAGCGTCTTGATCATCAATTCAGCAGTGGGTGTGTGATTTACGATGACATGATCGCAATAGCGAATAGAGGCAAGAAACTCTGCGCGTTTTTGATCGGGGAATACCGGCCGGTCCGCTCCTTTATTGACATATGGGTCGGCGGTAACTGACACGAACAATCGATCCACCATTGTTCTGGCACGTTGCAAATGATAAAGGTGCCCAGGATGTACGATGTCGAAACAGCCGTGACAAAGACCGATAGTCAAACCTTTTTCGCGGCAATAAACCGCCTCATCCTGCAATGCAGTGATGTCACTTAAAACGCCCATGATTATTCATTCCTTTGAGATAAGAGATTTAGCCATGATGTTCAGGTGTTCAAGTTCTCCCCAGTAATCGGGAAGCTGCCCGACGATTTGAAAACCATTGCGTAAATGAAAACGGTAGGCTGCACGTTCTTTGTCAATATTTCCTATATCCAGACATAACCATGTCTTTTCATTTGCCAGAGCATACTTTTCAATTTCGTCATATAACAACGAAGCCACCCCGTATCGACGGTATTGGCTATCAACAATCAACCAGTCTGCCCACAGGACATACTTCGAGGGGATCGGACCTGCGGCGCAGCCCATCGTCCCGATCACCCGTCCGTCTACTGTGGCGACAAATCGCCCCCCCTCAAATTGAGGATTGGCAAGTTCATTGGCAAATTGCTGACCCGCAGACTCGGTAAGATCCTCGCCAGAGGCAATCTGGGCGACCAACCCCAGAACAGCTTCCATGTCAGCCTTTGCAAATCGCCGCAGGCGAATCTTCGTAACAGGTTCATTTGGCATGGTACTGAACCCTCTTGAGTGCCGAATCAAGCCGCTCACAGGCGTCCGCCAACATTTCAGCCGTATGCGATGCACTCAGGGTGACAGGCTCCGGGCAATAACTGAGGGGCATCAAAAAGCCATACAAGTTGTACTCACGGGATAGCAGGGCGAACAACTTCTGGGCAAAGTCGATCGGGTAGAAATGCTCTATCTCCCTCATGGTTCGAGGACGTTCGGAGGTTCCGATGTGGACGCCGATTCGACCGCCGTACCCATCGATATGACAGGGTATGTGGTGTTTATCGAAAACGTCCCTAAGCCCGGCTTTCAAGCGCGATTCCAGGCCGGCGATGTGGCGGTGCACCGCTCCATCCTGCAAATGCTCGATGGCGGCAAGCGCGGCGGACACGGACAGGTATCGCCCCGTATTGGTCCCGCTGACCTGAACAGGGCCGCGTGGTGCGATTACGTCCATGTATTCGGCTTTACCGGCAATACCCGCGATCGGCATGCCGCAGCCGAACGCCTTGCCGAAGGCGGCGATGTCGGGTACGACGCCGAAGTCCTTTTGCGCACCACCAATGTTTGCGCGGAAACCGGTGAGCACTTCGTCGAAGATCAGCAGCGCGCCCTTACGGCTGGTCAGCGCACGCACATTTTGCAGAAAACCTTCATCCGGCCTGATGCATCCGATATTCAATGCAACAGGTTCCAGGATCACCCCTGCCACATCGTCCTTGTATTTTTCAAAAGCATTTTCCAGCGCTTCCAGATCATTCCATGAAACCGAAACCGTCAAGTTGCCGAATTCGTCAGGAATTCCCACAGTGCCCGATAAACGTTCCAGTTCTCTTCCCGCCAATAACGCGCCAGAGCGCGGTGAAGAGTCCACGTTCCAGGTCAAAGAGTCATTCAGCCCATGAAAATGCCCTTCGAACTTGATGATGATGCGTCGACCGGTAACGGCACGGGCGATACGCGTCGCATACATGGTCGCTTCCAGTCCGGAGTTGACCAGCCGCAACTTTTCGGCGCAGGGGACGACCGCACAGAACCGCTCACTCAACAAACGATGTTCATCGGTCTCATACTGCTGAAGAAAGCCCCGCTCCAGTGCCTTGAGAATGGAGTTTTTGATGACCGGACTATCGTGCCCCAACAGGCAGGATCCCCAGCCCATAATATAATCATCGCGCCATTCGCCCGATGACAGCTGAACGCGCGCGCCGGCGGTATTCTGCACATTTATCGGCCCGACTACCGACAAGTGATTCCATCCCGATAGAACATTGCCAACACGTGTTTCCTTTAAACAATCCATGACGACTGACTCTCCCTTTAAAAAGTTTAGAGCGAACAAAGTCCAATACCCAGGCAAATGAAATTCGCCATGGCATTCGAACAAGATTCGATCGTGCGATACGCAATAACGTAGAAAGCAGCGCAGCAAGTTGGAGAAAAAACTAGCCCCGCCATCTACGTCGCGTCAATTTAAAAAATAAATGGCCGCCTAACAGCTTGTTTGCCAATGAAAACTGTTTTTCTTAAGAGAAAGTCGCGCAAAACATCAGGCGCATTATTTCAAACAGATATAAATGAATTTTCGCACTTATATTTCAGCAAGTTAGCCACAGCAAAACGCATTCTTTCAATGACGGGAAAATCTGATCCGCAAAATTCGCAAACAACTGTGATGCTTATTAATCACATCCTGTATAAGCGGCGGACTTGGTTAATGACGAGAGTCAACTCCGCACACTTGAAAATCTCCAATAGCCAAGAGAGAGAGTTAGTCGCGGATAGCAAAAGGCCCGTCATTGACGGGCCTCTTTCAAACCTGACCTTATACCGAACGCGAGGGTTGAACCTGCCCCCTGTTCTCAGGCCGAATCCTGAACCAGATCGCATACATCGCCGGCAGAAACACCAGCGTGATGATGGTGCCAACAAACGTGCCGCCGATCAGCGTGTACGCCAGCGTGCCCCAGAACACCGAGTGGGTCAGCGGAATGAACGCGAGAATCGCCGCCAGCGCGGTCAACAACACTGGTCGCGCTCGTTGCACTGTCGCT
Organism: Pseudomonas sp. Sample_20; assembly: GCF_004307585.1. NCBI lineage: Bacteria > Pseudomonadati > Pseudomonadota > Gammaproteobacteria > Pseudomonadales > Pseudomonadaceae > Pseudomonas > Pseudomonas sp. Sample_20. The sequence continues at coordinate 44,178 of NZ_RCOA01000085.1, forward strand.
TCGACCACGGCATGGAACGGCGCCAGCCCTTCCTGCTCGTTGTGATGGATCTGCCCGATCAGAATCAGCGTGTTGCGCATCAGAATCCCCGACAGCGCAATCAACCCGACCAGCGCATTGATGCCGAATGGCTGATTGAAGATCAGCAGCGTCGGCACCACACCGATCAAGCCTAACGGCGAGGTGAGGAATACCATGATCATCGCTGAGATCGAGCGTACCTGGACGATGATGATGAGCAGCGTCATGGCGATCATGATCGGCAGCAATGGCAGGATCGCTTTGCCGGCCTTGCCGGATTCTTCGATGGCGCCCGCCTGTTCAATCCGGTAGCCGGAAGGCAGGTTTTCGATGATCGGCTGCAACTGCTGGATGATTGCGCCGGAAACGTCCGGTGGCTGCAAACCTTCGGCGATGTCACCACGCACGGTGATGGTCGGCGTGCGATCGCGGCGGCGCAGGATCGGGTCTTCCATGCGCACTTCGACCTGGCCGATCTGCGACAGCGGGATGCGCTGCCCCGCTGCGCCGACCAGGGTGAAGCCTTCGATCTGTGCCGGGTCCAGGCGGATATTGCCCGCCGCACGGCCAACGACCTGCACGGAACGGATGTCCTCGCGCACCGCCGTGATCGGCACGCCGCTGAGCAGAAATTGCAACTGCTGGGCGACCGCGCTGGACGTCAGCCCCACCGCCTGCAAGCGGTCCTGATCCAGGTTGAAATGCAAAGTCGGCGTCAGCGGCCCCCAGTCAGTGTTGACGGTTCTCATCATCGGGCTGTTCTGCATTACCGCCCTGACCTGCTCGGCGATGTCGCGCAATTTCGCCGGATCAGGCCCCATCACCCGGTAGGCCACCGGGAATGGCGAATATGGACCGAAGACAATTTGCGTCGCCCGAACCCGCGCCTCTGGAGCAAGCCCTGCGGCGACCGCTTCGCGCAAACGCAACTTGAGGGTTTCGCGAGCGTCCTGGTTGTCGGTCAGCACGACGATTTTGGCGAACGACGGATCCGGCAACTCCGGCGCCATTGCCAGGAAAAACCGTGGTGCACCCTGACCGATATAGGCGGTGACGATTTTGGCTTCATCCTGCTTGTGCAGCCAGGCTTCGACTTTGGCCGCCGCGGCGCTGGTCTGCTCGATGGACGTGCCGTAGGGCATCTGCACTTCGATCATCACTTCGGGGCGGTCAGAGGTCGGAAAGAACTGCTTCTTCACCAGCCCCATGCCTGGAATCGCAACGGCAAACAGCGCGACCACCGCACCGGCCACCAGCCATTTGCGCGTGATCACCCACGCCAGAACGCGCCGGAAACGGTTGTAGCGCGGCGTGTCGTAGATTGCCGCGTGCCCGCCTTCGACTTTCTTGATGTCCGGCAACAGCTTCACGCCCAGGTACGGCGTAAAAGCCACGGCGACGACCCACGAAGCAATGAGCGCGATGCCGACAATCCAGAACATGTTGCTGGTGTATTCGCCCGCCGTTGATTGCGCGAATCCGTTGGGCAAAAAGCCAATCGCCGTCACCAGCGTACCGGCCAGCATTGGCGCTGCCGTATGACTCCAGGCATAAGCGGAGGCCTTGATGCGGTCGTAGCCCTCTTCCATCTTCACCACCATCATTTCGATGGCGATGATCGCGTCATCGACCAGCAAGCCGAGCGCCAGAATCAGCGAGCCGAGAGTGATCCGGTCAAAGTTCTTGCCGGTGGCCGCCATCACCACAAACACGATCGCCAAGGTCAACGGCACCGCCGCCGCAACCACCACGCCGACACGCCAGCCCATGCTGAGAAAGCACACGAGCATGACCACCAGCAGCGCGACAAAGAACTTGACCATGAACTCGCCCACCGCCGAGTCGATATTCACTGCCTGATCGGTGACTTTCGACAGCGTCATGCCCAACGGCATTTCCCCGTTGATCCTGACTGTCTCGGCATCCAGCGCCTTGCCCAGATCGAGACCGTTCCAGCCCTCGCGCATGATCACGCCGAGCAATAACGCTTCTTCGCCGTTGTTGCGCACCAGGAAGGTCGCCGGGTCTTCGTAGCCGCGTTCGACCGTGGCCACGTCAGACAGCTTGAGTGTTCGGCCCTGAGCGACAACAGGCGTGTCACGGATTTTCTGCAACGTGTCGAACGCGCCGTCGACGCGCAAAAACACCTCTGGCCCTTTGGTTTCGACCGACCCGGCGGGTGTCAGCACGTTTTGATTGTTCAGCGCGGCGAAGAGGTCCTGCGGCGACAAGCCCAGCGTCGCCAAGCGATCATGGGAAAACGAAACGAATATCCGCTCGGCCTGCTCGCCGATGATGTTGACCTTTTTCACCCCCGCCACGTGCAACAGGCGCTGGCGTAACGTCTCCGCGTCGCGTACCAGCAAGCGCTGCGGCTCGCCCTTGGCTTTCAAGGCGAACAGCGCGAAGGTCACGTCGGAGAACTCGTCGTTGACCATCGGCCCGATGACACCCGCCGGCAGCCTGATCGCTTCATCGTCGAGCTTCTTGCGTGCCTGGTAGAACTCTTCCTGCACTTGCGATGGAGGTGTGCTGTCGAGCAACGAGACCATGGTGAATGCCAGTCCCGGGCGCGTGTAGGTTTCCGAGCGGTCGTACCACTTCAGTTCCTGCAAGCGTTTTTCGAGGGGTTCGGCGACCTGATCCTGCATCTCTTGCGCGGTCGCTCCCGGCCACGCGGTGATGACGGTCAGCTGCTTGACCGTGAACGGCGGATCTTCCGCCCGGCCCAATTTGAAGAACGACAGGACGCCGGCCACGGCGATGAGAAAAATCAGAAACACCGTGATCGCACGTTGGCGCACGGCGATAGCGGAAAGGTTGAACCGGCCCTCGCTCATGGACGACTCCCGGCAATCTGGCCGTCGTCGCGGGCAAGCAAGCGCACTTCTTCGCCATCACGCAGCAGATGCGCGCCCAGCGCGACAATCGGCTCACCGACGTTGAGCTGGCCAGCGACACGGGCCGAATCATCGCTCAAGCCCAGCACCTCGACCGGGCGCCAGCTCACTGTCGCCGGAGTGCCGGCGATGACCCACACGCCGGGGCCTTTGCCCGGGTTGTAGATCGCGGCGACGGGCACTTTCAGCGTCTGATCTGGCGAAGAACCCTGAGCAATTTCGACGGTGACCGTCGAGCCGATTGGCGCATTGGCCAACCTGCCTTCAAGCACATAGCGCGCCTCAAAAGTACGAGTTGTGCTGTCAGCCGAATCGGAAAGCAGACGCAGTTTTGCGCTGACGGCAGCCGACGTATCGCCATACAGTTTTGCCTGAGCGGTTGAGCCCGGCGCGGGGCGCAAGGTCTCGGGCAGATGGACGATGGCCTCCCGCTGACCGGCCCGCGCCAGCCGCACCACCGGTTGTCCCGGGCTGACGACTTGCCCGGGTTCGGCGAGGGTTTCCACCACCACGCCATCAGCGTCCGCCAGCAAAACCGCGTAACCCGAGGCGTTGCGCGCTACGTCCGCTTGCGCCACAGCGGCATTGAGCTGCGCCCTGGCGGTGTCAGCGGCGGCTTTGAACTGATCGTAGGCCGATGCCGAAATAGCGCCGGCGGCGACGAGTTTGCGATTGCGTGCTTCGTCACCGGCTGTCTGTATGGCTCGGGCGCGAGCGGCGCTCACCGCTTCTTGCTGGGCTCGCGCCTGCAGGCCGAGGTCGATCGGGTCGAGGCGCATCAGTGGCTGGCCACGCTTGACCGTCTGACCGGTATCAACCAGACGCTCGAGCACCTTGCCCGAAACGCGAAAGCCCAGATCGCCCTGGGTGCGCGCAGCGACGACGCCGGTGAATGATCGAGACCCATTTTCTGCCGGTTGCACCGTTGCCGATCTGACAATCGGCGCCAAGGTACGTGGATCTTTTGCGCTGGAGGAATCCCCGCACGCCGTCAGGGCCAAGGGCAACAAACATACCGCGAGGGGGAAAGGTCGGAGCCGGCGCATGGAATTCCTTCACTGAAAATAGGATGATCATCATATTCTCAATCTTGTGACCGATGTCGTCAACAGTCACAAAGTCGCCGGCCCGACTTTCAGCGCTTAATCAGAACCGATAGCTGACAGAAGTACCGAGCCCGCTGGCGCTGTTCTTGTATTTCGCGCTGTACGAACCCCGGTACGCAGCACTGAAATAACCAAACTGCGGCGGCCATGTTGCCCTAGTGACCATGCCAGTCAAGAGTCACAAACAGAACAGCGGAAATGTCGTTGCGTCAGGAACAGGATGGGGTTGGGACGACTGATCCGAGTATTCGGATCAGCAGAGGGTCAAGGCATCAAGCTGCGCAGGATGAGGTTCGAAGTCAGCGTGGGTGCCACTTCGATGAAATCGAGGTTGTGTTGCAGCATCAGTGGATTGACGAAGGGCCTTAGCGCCAGGTGAATCGATTCGACCGTCTCGTCCAGCGGCGTCCTGCGCTCGAACTCACCGGCCTCGCGCCCTTCACGGACAATGTCGGTGATAAAGCGCTTGATCTGCGCATCGTAACGCTGCGCACTTGGCCAGTTCTCACCCGCTGCAAACGCGGCAATGTCATAGAGTTTGCGATCGTTGAAGAACAGATTCACACCCGTGGCGATCACAGTTTTCACCAACCGGCGGAAACGCTCGGTGGGCGTTAGTTCTTCCTCGTTTATCGCCTCCTCGACCGCCGCAACGATCTGCCCCAGACAGTTCGCGCAGATGGCTTCGCCAATCGCCTGCTTGGAATCGAAGAATTTGTAGATGTACGCCTTGGAGAAACCGATGGCCTTGGCCAGATCGGACACCGTGGTCTTGGCGTAGCCGTACTGGCTGAAATGCTCGTTGGCCGCCGCGACAATCTGATCACGAATGTCGTGATCAACGGGACCACGCGGGCCGGGGAAGGATGGGGAAACTGAGGACTGATTCATGTCGGCAGCTTACTCACCCGCCCGCCGACTGACAACGTGTGACTCATTCTGAAAAACACCACCCATCCACTGTGGGAGCGAGCCTGCTCGCGAATACGCCCGCCCAAACAACACCAATTCCCCAAGCTGCTGCACTACCCGGCCTTACTGATCGCAGAAAAATTGATACGAGAAAAGCCATGCAGCAACATCCCGACAATGATCAGCGCCCCCGCCCGCAACCA
>NZ_RCOA01000078.1:0-47875 GCF_004307585.1 Pseudomonas sp. Sample_20
GGCAATTTACCCCTGAAATATTACGACCAACTGCGCAACTTCTTGCGCAGTTGGGCATCGAGGTGGCAATGATCGCCAAGCCTGTTGCTCAGGCAAACATCTCATTCGTTATTGAAGGCAGAGCTGGCAACAGCTCCATGACATCGCAGAACAATTTGCGCTGTCGCCAGTCATTACGATCGCCGATTACATACAGGCGTCGTCTCGCGCGGGTGACGGCGACGTTAAGCAGATTGGGTTTTGAAACGGCCCATTCCCGGGCACCTGGATTGTCGCTGCTGCCACCCAGAACAAGAATGATTACCGCAGCTTCTTTACCCTGCATGGTGTGAATGGTGCCTCGCACAATTTTGCCAGGCAGACGGTCTTTGAGATGATTCCGCACGTCTTGAAAAGGTGTGATGACGGCAATACTGTCCGACGGTACTCCACTGGCATCGAGTAAGCCCAGCAAACGATCGAGCTCCAGCCCTTCATTGTCGACCCAGTTGCCGCTTGACTGGCCGCTTGCATGGACCCAGCCGGTCAGCAGGCGCGCCGGCGTTTCCTTATCGGCAGCAGGAGCAACAGTGCCGTAGATCATGGCCCCGTCGTACGCGATGCGGTTAGCCAGGTCGAACATGGGTTTGTCGCAACGGCGGTGCACGACCAATGGCAGGCCGACCCAGCATTTTTGCCCTTTTGGACCGGCCATCCGGCCCCATCGAGTGGCTTGATCGGCAAGCGTCTGAGCTGACTGGCGATTGGGTAGCCAGTGAGCGTCGACCTGATAGCGTGTGCGTATATGTTCGAGCACCGCGTCTGAAACGGTCACGATAGGTTCGAGCTGAAACGGATCACCGACCAGTACGGCGCGCTGAGCGCGCCACAGTGCGCCCGTTGCGGCTTGCGGAGTAGCCTGACCCGCTTCGTCCACCAACAGCCAGCCGATCTCGCCGCACCCAAGACTGCCAAAAGACCGAGCGAACGAAGCAAAGGTGCTGCTGAGCACCGGTACTACCATGAACAAAGACGCCCATGCCGAACGCATGACCGCTTGAGACACTCCGCCGTAACGACTGCCAGTCAGCAAACTGGTAATAAAACCCAGATTGCCACCCAGACGTGATGCCTCGATCCTGAAAAAGGTCTGGTGGAGCTTGAGTGCTTCGATGAACACCTTGCTCCGGGCCTGACGCCAGCCTTCGACGATCCAGGGTTCCAGCAGCTCGATGTCACTGCCTCGACCCATTGCGCCATGGTCAAGCCACGCTAGCACATGCCTTGCTTTACCGGTCTGAGCAACGCTGCGAGCCTTTTCCACCTGATGGCGAGCGTCACGCTCGGCTTGGTCGACCTGCTCTTGATCAGCGGCCAGTTGCAGGTCGAGTTCGCTGAGCTGACTGCTGATTCGCTGCATTAGACGTTGAATGCTGTCGTAGGCATCCTTTGCCAGAGCGTGAGCGCTGACGAGCATCTGTTGTCGAGCTAACCATTTGCGCTGCGCGCCCCACAAGCTGAACAGGTTGGCGAGAAAACCTGGTTTCAGTGTCAGATGCGTTTCAAGGCGTTGCAGTTGCTGCTGCAACTGTTCCCGTGCCGGGGTGAGTTGGCGAACTTCCAGCAAGGCCTGCTCCTCATCAAGGCGGCGGCGCTCAACCAGATGGGTATGACGTTGCTGGGTGGATTTCAGGATCTGCGCTCTGGCGCTGTTCACAGCCTCGATATGCGAGGTGATGTCACTGACTTGCGCACGCAACGCCTGTTCGGCGCTCTTCGCGTTCTGATATTGCTGAACGGATTCTCGCCAGAGAGCGGCTTTTTCAGTTGAGGTAAGCGATTTCATGTGCGCGGCCTGTTCGAACAACCAGTCGCGCATGCCCTTTGGAGAGGGCTTGTCATTTGCTTCGGCGGCATCGACCTCAGCGCTGTCGAGCAAGGGATTTTCGCTGTACAACGCTTCGTCTTCGTTCAAATCCGGCGTTTGCGGTTGTGACGATTCCAGCGGTGCGCCTGTTTTATCTTTGGGTGGACGTTTTCCGTGATAAAAGCGATCCACAAACAGCGTGCGTTTAGCCTTGCTTCCCAGCGCTGCCGAGATCATGCCCCAGGCGGGCTTGCCACTTGTCAGGCTGGCCAGTTCGCTGAAGTAATCTGCATCGGGCCGCCACGAAGGATCGATCCTGTCCTGTTGAGGCAACTCGAGAGTGACGTTTTCCACGGCACCGTTATTGGACGAGGCCACGACCATTTCGAATCCGAGCAATCGCGCATCGAGTGTATAGGCAGACCGGTTATGTCCAGCGTCATTGGCAACTTCGCGTCCATCCTTGGTAAAGGCCTGCGAAGCCCTGTCGAACGACGCCAGTACGTCCGCGCGCTGCGTCACCACCGCGGCAATCAGATCACGCAGCAAGGTGGTCTTTCCGGTGCCGGGAGGACCGTTGACCCCCATGATACCGGCCTTGAAACTGAGCTCGTGCAACAGGCTGTTGACTGCCAGTTGTTGGGAGTGCACCAGCCCTAGATGTCGTTCGGCAGGCCAGCAGCCTGCGGCATATTGCGACGGTGCGAGGCGATTGATAAGCGCCGGATCAGCATCTGCCTGATCCAGATGCTGGCGCTCCTCCGGGGCGTGATGGCTGAGGTAACGAGCCAACGCCTCGCTGGTTTTGCCACGCGCCAGCGCATCGGCAACGTCGCAGAGGTCCTCCAGCAAAAAGCTGTTGAGTGGATCGTCTTCCTGTTCGGGCTTGTTCGGATTGATCGGTGCTGAGCGGAAGCGATGCATGCGCGGTTGATCGGAGAAGAATTCATCGACCCCCAGCACTTTGCGCACATAGTCAGTCATGCTGCGAAGATCATCAGCCTGCGCTACACCACTGAAGTGGCTGTTGGCCTGTTCGCGGAGAAACTTTTGAGTTTCGTCGAAGCCGCGTGTCCAGTCCTGATGATTGATGGCGCAACCGACAAACCATGCCTCACTGGACAGAACAAGGCTGTCGATCAACATCATGCCTTCCTGATTGAACTTGAGCGAGAACAGCGCTGACGTGCGCCGTTGCGGCTCTTTGTACCCTTGATCAGCGCCGTACAACTCGGCGAGCCGGCGGGTTACAACCAGATTATCGTAAAGGTGAGCGTAGAGCGTGTGACTCCATGCGCGTTTTTCCGGAAGATTTTCCTTGGCCAGAGGATTCGTCGGCATCCACGGCAGAACCTTGGCGGTAAGAGGGAGATCTTGGTAGTAAGGCTGATAATCGCTTTCGCGCTTCTTCAGCTGGGGCGCTGCCTGGGGTTGCAGCAACTCGACGGCGTGCCAGTAACGTACGATATTCTGCATGGTCATGAACGTCCTTGAAAGCGCTGGGCTTTGAATCCTGGTGCAGAGGATATCAGGCGCCATCGATCACTTCTTCGTCATTGACACGAAAACGTTGCAGTTCATTGACCCGCATGCTGTCCACCCACGTTTTTCAGTTTCAAAAGCCGCCTTGTTTCCAAGGCCGAATCGTCAGAGCCGTTTGATCAGCAGCACCTGGGCACATTCCTCAATCGACCGCCGTTGCGTCTCGGCATACAACCCCAGCTCATCAATGGTCGAACGCCCCAGCGCCTGTTCGAAAGCCTGTCGATTGGAGTGTTCGCCGTAATGCGCCTGTGCGGCATCCCCCAGGTTCGACTGAAAAATCCCCGCTGCGCTCACCGGCAGGAAATCTTCGTACACCAGCGGCTCCGCTTTCACGTAGCCATCGCGCAGCAAGTCCTCCAGGGACGATTCGCCAAGTCCGTGCGCCGCGATGCCCTTTTCCGTAGCGAAATAACGAAAGTACGCCAGCCCCTGTTCGCGCATGCCCTCGATGCTGTCAGGAAATTCCGCAAAGTGCTGCGTCATCAGCGCGTTGTAGCGTGCGGCATTGGCTTCGTTAGGGAAGTCGCCCAATTCATCGCGAGCGGCATTCAACAAGCGGTCATACAGCGCGCGACCCTTGGGCGTGAGGGCGGCGCCGCGTTGTTCGATTTCGCCGAAACGCGCGCTGTGGCTGCCACGGGTTTCGGGCTGATCGGTGAAGGCGATCGGCTCGTCCAGCGCTTTGAAGCTGGTCTGGCGCAGCAGGATCGGGCAGTCGCGGCGCGGTGGGCCTTCAATCACCGCTTTGGGTGTGATGCCATGGGCAGGCATCTGCTCCTGCACGGTGTCGATGTCCAGCGTGCGAGGGGTCAGGTGGTTGATGTGCGGGCCTTTGAACGCAACGACATCGGCGATCAAGCGGTGCTGGGCGCTGAGTTTCTGGTACTGCGCGGCGCTGACGGTGGCGCTGTGGTGCCAGCGAAAAGTCTCAAGTGCCTGTCGGACGAATTCTGCGGCTTCGTCGTCATTCAGTCCGCCTGCCGTTTCCGCCTGTTCTATCAGGCGCAACGCCTCTTCAGTAAAAATCGAACGACGGGCCAGTACCGACTCGGCAAACGAACGCAATTCAGCGTCTTCAATCAGCTCCAGGCGCAGCAACGAGGTGAACACGCGAAACGGGCTGACCTGCAGCGCTTCTTCATGCACCGCGCGAAACGCCGTTGAATGCACCGGCACACCGGCCGGGGTCAGGTCGTAATAACCCACTGGTTGCATGCCCATCACCGCGAACAGGCGGGCGAGGGTGGCCAGTTCGCTCGCGGTGCCGACGCGAATGGCGCCGTGGCGTTCCATGCCCAGCCGCTCGATTTCGCCAGTGCGCTTGAGCTGTCCGGCAATCTCGGGCTGACGTGCCAGCACTTCGCGATTGGTTTTCTCCACCAGTTCCATCAGCGCGCCGTACAGCGGCACCTCTTCGCGGTACATGTCGGACATCGCTCGGGAGAAGCGTTGGCGGATCAGGTCGGGGCTGACGAACGGCTGCACGGTCATGAAAAAAATTCCTGCCACGGTGACGAAATGGATGCCGGAAAAGATCGCAGCCTTCGCCCACGCGGGCAAACGAAGAATCCTACGAACTTCATTCTGCCAACGACTGATCCACCAGTTCGATCCAATGCCTGACCGGCGTGCGCCCGGCGCTGGCCAGATGGCTCTGACAGCCTACGTTGGAAGTGACGATCAACTCAGGCCGGCCGCTTTCCAGGGCGTTGAGGCGCTGATCGCGCAGTTGCCGCGCCAGCACCGGTTGGGTCAGCGAGTAAGTGCCCGCCGAGCCGCAGCACAAATGGCCGTCCGGCACCGATGTGAGGTTGAAGCCGAGTCGGGTCAGCACGGCTTCCACGGCGCCGCCGAGTTTCAGTGCGTGCTGCAAGGTGCACGGGCAATGCACGGCGATGCGCCGTTCGCTGGCGGCGCATACTTGCTCCAGTGGTTCCTCAGCGATTATTTGCACCAGATCCCGAGTCATTTCGCTGATCCGCCGGGCTTTCGAGGCGTAGATCGGATCGTCCGCAAGCAAATGCCCGTAATCCTTGATGAACGCGCCACAACCGCTGGCCGTCTGCACGATGGCTTCGGCGCCGTTCTGCAGATGCGGCCACCAGGCGTCGATGTTCTGCCGAGCGCGGTCGAGACCTTTGCCCTGAGCGTCGAGGTGATAGTCGAGAGCGCCGCAGCAACCGGCCTCGCTCACCGGGGTGACGCTGATGCCCAGACGATCAAGTACTCGCGCCGTCGCGTCATTGGTGTTAGGTGACAGGCCTGGTTGCACGCAGCCTTCGAGCAACAACACTCGGCGCGGATGCCGAGGAGCAGGGCGCGACCCCATAACACCCAAGCGCTGCGGCAGTTTGCTTTCCAGCAGGCGCGGCAGCAGAGGCCGAAAGGTCGCGCCCATGCGCAGCAAGCCTTTGAACACAGCCGGATTCGGCGCCAACGCGCGCAAGCCTTCGCGCAGCAAGCGCTGGGCGGCCGGGCGTGGCACCGCGCTGTCGACCACCGCACGGCCGATGTCGAGCAGGTTGTGATAATCGACGCCGGATGGGCAGGTGGTTTCGCAGTTGCGGCACGATAGGCAACGATCCAGATGCAGTTGCGTCTGTTCGGTGGCCGGTGCGCCTTCGAGCACTTGCTTTATCAGGTAAATGCGCCCGCGCGGCCCGTCGAGCTCATCGCCGAGCAATTGATAGGTCGGGCACGTCGCGTTGCAAAAGCCGCAATGCACGCAGGTGCGCAGGATCTTTTCCGCTTCGCCAGCGCGGGGCAATTGCCGCGATTGCTCGCTGAGGGTGGTTTGCATGGCTAGACCTCCGCGTACATTCGCCCGGGGTTGAACAGCCCTTGCGGGTCGAGTTGCGCCTTGAGTTGCCGGTGGTAGCGCAGCAGGGTTGGCGCCAAGGGTTGGAACGGCGAATCGGTGGCGCCGTGGGTAAAGCACGTTGCATGGCCGCCCAAGGAATGGGCGAGTGCGTGAATCTCAGGGCTTTCGGATTTCACCCAGCGTTGCGCACCGCCCCAGTCGATCAGTTGCTCGCCGGGCAGTTCGAGGGGGCCGAGGTTGTTCGGCAATGACAGGCGCCACAGCGGCAAACCTTCGTCGAAAAAACTCAGGCGCTGTTCGTTGAGGTCGCGCCAGAAAACCGAATCCAGCGGCTCGCCGCCGAGGCGTTGATGCGCCGCCGTTACCGAACCGTCGCCACCTTCCAGGCGCAGGTACAGGCTCCGGCCATCGTGGCACGCGGCGCTGATCGGCAGCGGTTGCTGGCCCCATTCGGCAAGTTTGCTCAAGGCGCGAGCGCAGTCGATGTCGATGCGAATGCTCAGGCACTGGCGTGGTTTCGGCAGGACTTTCAGCGACACTTCGGTGAGCACGCCGAGGCAACCGAAACTGCCGGCCATCAGTCGCGAAAGATCATAACCGGCGACGTTTTTCATCACTTCGCCACCGAAGCGCAGATGCTGACCGAGGCCGGTGATCACCCGCGTGCCGAGAACGAAGTCGCGTACCGAGCCGGACCACGGCCGGCGTGGCCCGGACAATCCTGCGGCGATCATGCCGCCGACCGTGGCGCTGTCGGCAAAGGATGGCGGTTCGCAGGGCAACATTTGCCCGGCGTCATCCAGCGCAGCGAGCAGCTCGTACAACGGCGTGCCGGCGCGCACCGTGACCACCAGTTCGGTCGGGTCGTACTGGACGATGCCGCGATGAGCGCGGGTGTCGAGCACTTCGCCGGCCACCTCGCGGCCGAGAAAGGCCTTGCTGTTGCCGCCCTGAATCTTCAGCGGCGTGGCATTGGTCCGTGCGGCGTTGACCTGATCGAGCAGGGCGTTGGCGGCATCGAAATCAGCCATCAGAATCGCTCCAGCTCGGGGAAGGGCAGTTGCCCGGCGTGAATGTGCATCGCGCCGAATTCGGCGCAGCGATGCAGGGTCGGAATGTTCTTGCCGGGATTGAGCAGGCCCTGCGGATCGAACGCGGCTTTCACCGCATGAAACAGCAGTAACTCGTCGCTGTTGAACTGCGCGCACATCTGATTGATTTTTTCGCGGCCGACGCCGTGCTCGCCGGTGATGCTGCCGCCGACTTTCACGCACAGTTCGAGGATCTTGCCGCCCAGTGCCTCGGCGCGATGCAGCTCCCCCGGCTGGTTGGCATCGAACAGGATCAGCGGATGCATGTTGCCGTCGCCGGCATGGAACACGTTGGCCACGCGCAAGCCATATTCCTCGCCGAGGCTAGCGATACCTTGCAGCACAGCGGGCAATTCGCGGCGCGGGATGGTGCCGTCCATGCAGTAATAATCCGGCGACAACCGGCCGATCGCCGGAAACGCGTTTTTGCGCCCGGCCCAGAAACGCACGCGCTCGGCCTCGTCCTGGGCCTGGCGCACCTCGGTGGCGCCGGCCGCTGTCATGACTTCCCGTACGCGCTGGCAATCGTCGTGCACGTCGGCTTCGACACCGTCGAGTTCGCACAGCAGAATCGCCTCGGCGTCGACCGGATAGCCGGCGTGGATGAAGTCTTCGGCGGCGCGGATGGCGAGGTTGTCCATCATTTCCAGACCACCCGGAATGATCCCGGCAGCGATGATTTCGGCAACCGCACGACCGGCCTTTTCCACTGAATCGAAACTGCCGAGCAGGACCTTGGCAACTTGCGGTTTGGGCAGCAGTTTCACCGTGACTTCGGTGATGATCCCCAGCAGGCCTTCGGAGCCGGTGAACAAGGCGAGCAGGTCGAAACCGGCTGAATCGAGCGCCTCGGAGCCCAGCGTCAGGCGTTCGCCCTCAATGGTCAGCACTTCGATTTTCAGCACGTTGTGCACGGTCAGGCCGTACTTGAGGCAATGCACGCCGCCAGCGTTTTCCGCGACGTTGCCGCCGATTGAACAGGCGATCTGCGATGACGGATCCGGTGCGTAATACAAGCCGAACGGGGCCGCCGCCTGGGAGATAGCAAGATTGCGCACCCCCGGCTGAACCCGCGCGATGCGTGCAGCGGGGTCGATGTGCAGGATGCTGTTGAACCGCGCCATCACCAGCAACAGGCCTTTTTCCAGTGGCAGCGCGCCGCCGGACAATCCCGTACCGGCACCCCGCGCGACCACGGGCACGTTGTTCTGATGGCACAGTTTCAGCAGGGTTTGCACTTGCTCCAGACGCCGGGGCAGGGCCACCAGCATCGGCGTGGTGCGGTAGGCGGAGAGGCCGTCGCATTCGTAGGGTTTGAGTTCATCTTCGCGCCAGAGGATGTCCAGGTCCGGCAGGGCGTGTTGCAGAGCCTTGAGCAATTCGCCCTTGTTCACCTCGGGCAACGGACCGTCGAGGCGTTCGTCGTAAAGGATGTTCATGGGAACGCCAACCTTCTGTCTCGGCTGATCGTTCCCACGCTCTGCGTGGGAATGTAGCCCGTGAAGCTCTGCGTCACTGGACGCAGAGCGTCCGCTGAGGCATTCCCACGCAGAGCATGGGAGCGATCAGTTGCGCCACCTGGGGCATTGCGAATATCCATGTTCATCGCTGTCGTTCCAGAAATTCCCCGTACAGCCGCGCGGTATTTCCCGGCTGTTCGACCATCGGCATGTGCCCGACGTGATCCCACACATCCACTTCGAGATTGGCGATGCCCTTGCTCCACACCGGTACGCTGCTGACGTCGATCAGGCGATCCTTGCGTCCCCACAGCAACAGCGCCGGGCATTTGATCTCGGCCAGTTTCGGCTCCATCGGCGGGCTGGCGCGGAAGTCGCGGAAGATTTCTTCGAGCTCGTCACGTTGTTGCTCGTAGCGCTGGGCGACGGCGTCCAGCACCAGCTTCGGCACCCACGGCGGCGACTCCATGGTCATTGCGTAGAAACGCTGAAATTCTTCGCGGGAATTGATCAGAAACGGATTGTGCCCGCGCGCCAGGTGGCGCTCCATGTCGCTTGGCTCCGGTGCGGTGACGCCGGCCGGGTCGATCAATGCCAGCGAGGCGATTCGCTCCGGATAGGTCGCCGCCAGCCACGCGGCAATGTAGCCGCCCATGGAGTTGCCGATGACGTGGACTTTCTCCACGCCGCAGACGTCGAGCAGTTGAATCATGCGTTTGGCCTGAACCGCAATGTCGTAACCGCCGCCAGCCTTGAAGCCAGTCTCACCGTGGCCGGCCAGATCCGGAATGATCACCCGATACTGACGGACGAAGTGCCGGGCGCAGCGCAGCCAGAGGTTTTTGTCGGCGCTGAAGCCGTGCAGCATCAGGATCGCGCTGGACGCCTCGTACGGCCCGCCTTGCCAGGTCGACACGGTCATCTCGGCGATCGGCACTTCGATCTTGTGCAATTTGTACAACCTGGCCTCGCTGGCCATGGCCAGGTTGTACAGCCAATGGCCGACCGCCGGATAACTCAGCCAGCTCCAGGCCACGAAAACCGCGAGTGCGACAAACAGCAAAAGCATCGACGTCTTCCTTTTACGTGTTCAGGACAAAATATGGTCGGCCGGTTTCAGCGCCCGGGTCAGCAGGTGATAGCTGAAACTGAAGCCGGGAAACATCGCGATCACATGACCGCTCTTGCTCTGGTACCAACTGTGGCACCCACCGGACTTCCACACCGTGCGCTGCATTTCCCGGTGGATCATTGCAGTGTAGGTACGTTCTGCGTCACGGCGCACTTCGATGCTGCGCACGCCTTTGGCCCGTACGGTGCGGATGCAGTCGAGGATGTAGTTCATCTGCGATTCGATGATGAACAGCGCCGAAGTGTGGCCAATGCCGGTGTTCGGCCCGGTGACGATAAACAGGTTGGGGAAATCCGGCAGGCTGGTGCCGAGGTAGGCGCGCGGGTATTCGGCCCAGACATCTCTGAGTTGCACCGCGTTTTTGCCGCTGACCGGGTAGGAAATTACCCCGTCGGTGGCGTCGTAACCGGTGGACCAGACGATCAGATCAACATCGAGATGCTCGCCGTCCACGGTGTTGATCCCGCTTTCGTCGATCGAGGCGATGCCGTGCTCGCGGCTGTGCAACGTGACGTTGGCGCGGCTCAGCGCCGGGTAGTACGTGCTGGACACCAAAACGCGTTTGCAGCCGATGGTGAAGTCCGGGGTGAGTTTCTGCCGCAGTACCGGGTCTGGAACCTGACGCTTGAGGAACCGCAGCGCATGTCGCTGGACCAGATGAATCGCCGGTCTCGAGTATTTGAAGGCGATCACCCGGGTTTCGAATTGCCAGTAGATCAGCCAGCGCAGCAGTTTGTATGCCGGTTTCAGGCCAAGCAGCCAGCGCTGAAACCGGCCGAATTTGCGATCGGCACGTGGCAGCACCCAATGCGGGGTGCGCTGGAACACATGCAGGTGTTCGACCTGGGGCGCAATCGCCGGAATCACCTGCGCGGCGCTGGCACCGCTGCCGACGATCGCCACGCGTTTACCGCGATAGTCGTAGCTGTGATCCCAGTTATTTGTGTGAAAAGTCTTGCCTTGAAAGCGATCCATCCCGGGAAAGTGTGGGATGACTGGCTGACTCAATGGCCCGGAAGCATTGATCAGGAATTGGGTTCGGAAAGTACCTCTGGCGCGGGTGTGCACCAACCAACGCTTTTCCGCTTCGTCCCACTCGACGCGCTCGACATCCGCCCCCAGTTCCACGCGCTCGCGTAAACCGAACTGCTCGATCAGCTGTTCGGTGTAGCGACGCAGTTCCGCCTGTTTGGCGAACATCTGCGACCAGCGGTAGGGTGCGAATGACAGCGAATACAGCGGCGACGGCACGTCCACCGCTGCGCCGGGGTAGGTGTTCTGGCACCAGGTGCCGCCGAAGAAGTCGCGTCGCTCGAGAATGCGGAAGTCGTCGATTCCGGCCTTGAGCAGGTTGACCGCCGCGCACTGGCCGCCGAAACCGCTGCCGATGATCAACACAGCGTAGGTATGCATGTGCCCCCTTTTTATAGTTGTTTTTCCATTTCCCCTCTTTCATTTATAGCCAACTCTGGGCCGCGCGTGCGGCGCTGATAGCGCTCTATTCAGGCCGCTGGCCGGTGATGGCTATTTAACGGCGCCCTGATAGACTCCGGACACATCCTTGTCGGGATGTAACCATGCATCGCGCGGTCGAGGCCCTTATGGGAAATACGCGAGGAAAGGGACTTTCACTGGCCAGGAGGCTTTACAGGTCGCGGGTGTTCGGGCTGCTGCTCGGGCTGATGTGTGTCAGCGTGGCGATGTATGAGCTCGATCCGCCGCTGTGGGTGTGGGGCCTGATGCTCTTCAACGGCCTGGTCTGGCCGCATCTGGCCTTTCTATGGGCGCGAAGCTCCAACACTCCATACCGCGCCGAACACCGCAATTTGCTGATCGACGCATTCATGGGCGGCTTCTGGGTCGCCGCCATGCAGTTCAATCCGCTGCCCAGCGCAACCACGATTTCGATGATGGCAATGAACAACGTCGCCATTGGCGGTGGGCGGTTTTTGCTGGCGGGCACGGTGGCGCAGCTATTGGGCATCGGCGTCGGGCTGGTGGTGTTTGCGCCGGCGTTCATCCCGCCAACAACGCCGCTGCAGCTCTACGCCTGTTTGCCGTTGCTATTGCTGTATCCGCTGGCGCTGGGCTGGATCTGCTTTCGTCAGGCCTCGACCCTCGGTCGGCACAAGCGCGAATTATTGGCGTTGAGTCGCACCGACAGCCTGACCGGCCTGCTCAATCACGGCGCGTGGAAGGATCAACTGAACCTCGCGTTCCAGCGCTGCAAACGCCAGCAGCAGGGCGCGGCGATTGCGCTGATCGACATCGACCACTTCAAAGCGATCAATGACACCTATGGGCATGTCGCTGGCGATATCGTCCTGCGCCAGTTGAGCAAACTGCTCAAACAGAATCTGCGCGCCACGGACGTGGCCGGGCGCTATGGCGGGGATGAATTCTGCGTGATCCTGCCGGAGCTGCCGCTGTTCAATGCCGCTCAGGCCATGGAAGCCTTGCGCGAGCGCTTCGCGGTGATGGGCTACGAGCAGAACCCGGCGTTGAAGGTCAGTCTGAGCATTGGCCTGGCCGCCTACGACCCGAGCCATGCCGACGCCACGCGTTGGCTGGATGAGGCCGATCAGGCGTTGTACGAAGCCAAGGCCAGTGGGCGCAATCGGGTGATCTGCAACAGTGACAACAAACCGAGGCAGGCGCTGCTGGATTCGGTCTGAAGAGTGATCGAAGATCCCATGTAGGAGCTGCCGAAGGCTGCGATCTTTTGGGACGCTCTGCGTCCCGGCCTGCGTTCCTTTGCTGCGCGTGGGAACGATCAAAATCAAAAGATCGCAGCCTTCGGCAGCTCCTACAGTTTGTTCGGTGTCAGTCGGGCAAGTGTCGCATCCGCTATAGAGCCTCGCGCCGATGTCGGTTACGGTTGAAGCCCCCCGACACGAAACAAGGACTGCTTCATGACGTTCTCATTTCCCCGCTCTCTGCTGGCCGCCAGCCTCGGTCTGTCCCTCGCATTCTCGGCCGCAAACGCCGCCGAACCGCACAAACAAGTGCTCGCCGATGCCGAGCAGTATCAGCCCGAAGCCCTGAAAATGTTGGAGCGACTGGTCAATATCGACTCCGGCTCAGGTTATGAGCCGGGCCTGAAACAGGTCAGCGACATTGCCATCGATGAACTGAAAAAACTCGGCGCCACCATCGAACTGGTGCCCAACACCCCGGAAAAATCCAACCACGTGCTGGCCACGCTCAAAGGCACCGGGAAAGCGAAGATTCTCCTGATGGCGCACATGGACACTGTGTTCAAGGAAGGCTCCGCCGCCGAGCGGCCTTTCCACATCAAGGACGGCCGCGCCTACGGGCCGGGTGTAATGGACGACAAGGGCGGCATCGTCGCCGGCATCTACGCATTGAAAGTGCTGAAGAACCTCGACTTCAAGGATTACGCGCAGATCACCTTCCTGCTGGATGCCAGCGAAGAAACCGGCTCGGACGTCGCCACCGACCTGATCAAGAACACCGCCAAACAGCACGATGTCACCCTCAACCTCGAACCGGGCCGCCCGGCCGATGGCCTGGTGGTGTGGCGCAAGGGCAGTGCGACGGCGTTGGTCGAAGTCAAAGGCAAAGCCGCCCACGCCGGGGTCGCGCCAGAATTGGGACGGAACGCGGCGATGGAAGCGGCGCACCAGATTCTGCAACTGGGCAAGCTCGGCGATGAAGCGAAGAAGACCACCATCAACTTTACCGTGCTCAAGGCCGGTGATCGCACCAACGTGATTCCTGATCAGGCCACGGCCAAGGCGGATGTGCGCGCGGCAGTGCCGGAGGAATTTGATCGCATCGAGAAGGATCTGGCGCGGGTATCGCAGGACAAGTTGATTGCCGAGACCGAAGTGAAAACTTCCTTGCAACGCGGTTTGCCGCCGATGCCACAAACGGCCGAGTCGGATCGCCTGATGGCCATGGCCCAGGGAATCTACGGCGAAATTGGCCGCAAGCTGACCGAGGAGGGCAGTGGTGGCGCGGCGGATGCCAGTCTGTCCGCAGGCGTAGGGACGCCGACGCTGGATGGCTTCGGCATTGTCGGCGGCAATATTCACACGCCTGAGGAATATGCCGAAGTGGCGAGTGTGGCACCGCGGATTTATCTGTTGTCGCGGATGATCATGGAGTTAGCCAAGCCGCGGTGAAGGAGCGATCGTTCCCACGCTCTGCGTGGGAATGCCTCAACGGACGCTCCGCGTTCGGCTTTGTGTGGGACGCAGAGCGTCCCGGGCTGCATTCCCACGCGGAGCGTGGGAACGATCATTAGTAGCTCCCGAGCATCCCCCAATCGGTTCCTTCTCCCTCTGGGAGAGGGCTAGGGTGAGGGGCTTTTGTGGGAAAAGTGGAAGTCGAGGACGGCGCACAAAAAATACCGAAAAGTCCGACAGAAGCTCTGGTTGCGGCCGTTGGGCGCGGCTCTTATAGTCTCGGTTCGCAGATAACTCTGCGACGATCTTGGCCGGTCGAATACAGAACCTGACCTTTCTGGAGTGAACTCTATGACCGACCAAGTAATGCCGCGCTATCTCCCCATCGACACCTACGACGCCGAATCCCCGGTGCTCTTCATCAATACCCACACTGAACTCAGCGACATGGCCGCCTGTGCGATGCACCGGTTTGTGGTCGTGCGTGATCTGGCTGACACTTTCGCCAGCCTCAACCTCAAGGGCATCTCCGATTGTGATCTGACGCGGGTGACCAGCGCGGTTCATCTGCTGATGCGCGAGGGCTGCGCGATTCTGAATGTGATTCAGGCGCGGGCGGCGCAGCGGGAAGAGGCTTACAAGACGCCGGTTTAGCGGTTTAGCGGTGTAGCGGCCGTTGCTATCGCGAGCAGGCTCGCTCCCACAGGTGACCGCATTTCAACTGTGGGAGCAAGCCTGCTCGCGAAGGGGCCGGTACAGCGTGTGCATCACTCCTTGACGCTCATGTATTCCTTGGCCCAGAGGATGTATTCCTCCGGCTGGGTATAGGTGTGGGTCAACTCGGTCGCGCTCAGATCGGAGGCCTGGGTGAAGATCTGCCGCTGCTCGCGCAGGCTGTCGTAGGTGGCCTTGATCGCGGCGAAGTAGGCGCCGTGGCCGTCGATGGTCACGCGCACGCCCAGTTCGGCCAGGCGTTTGTCGTCGCGCAGGGCCGGGTTGCCGTAGGTGACCAGCATCAGCGGCACGGTCAGATGCTCGGCGATCTGTTCCAGCTGATCGAAGTCCTGCACGCCGACCATGCAGATACCGTCAGCGCCCGCCGCCTGATATTGGCGGGTGCGGCTGATGATTTCCTGGTTCGGCAGAATGCCGGCATTGGTGCGGGCAATGATCGCCATTTCCGTGTCGACCCGGGCTTCGAGCGCCGCGCGGATCTTGCCGACGCCTTCGGCTACGGTGATCAGGTCGGTGGATTTGCGCCCGAATTGCGCGGGCAGCAGGGTGTCTTCGATGGTCAGTGCAGCGACGCCGGCGCGTTCCAGTTCGACGATGGTGCGCATCACGTTAAGAGCGTTACCGTAGCCGTGATCGGCGTCGGCGATCACTGGCAATTGGGCGACGCGGCCAATGCGCGTGGCCTGTTCGGCGAATTCGCTGAGGGTGATCAGGGCGAAGTCCGGTGCGCCGAGCACCTGTAGCGAAGCCACGGAACCGCCGAGGATACCTACTTCAAAACCCAAGTCAGCGGCGATACGGGCCGACATCGGGTCGAACACCGAAGCCGTGTGGTAGCAGGTGTCGGAGGCCAGCAGCTGACGGAAATTGCGGCGCAAATCTTGATGGGAAAGCCTGGTCATACGAGTTCCACCAATACATAAGGAATGGAAAGGCTTGAGCAAAGGTGTCAACGCCGAAGAATGAAAAGGCTATCACGCGAATGGGTCAAGAATCATGACGAATTTGCGCGGCAGGACTGGCGGCTGAAAGGTTTAATCTCCCGTGCCGGAAATATCAGGCCGCCACGGCGTGATGCTGTTGATGGGGCAGGAGCACTGCGCGCACTGAATTGCCCGGCTGAAGTTGCAGGCGTTTGGCAGTGAGACGATCGACAACCAGGCTGTTGCCGACAAGTCGACCGGGGGCCACGGTGATACGGCAGTTTTCCAGCCGGCGGTTGTGAATCAGCCATAGCGGCGCCTGCTCGTCCGGGGTGCCGAGGCTCAGGGTCAGTTCAAGACTGTCGCGCACCGTGCGGATGCTGCGGATCGGCGCTTCGATGACCGGGCCACCGTCGAAAATGTCGATATAGCCTTTGTGTGTGAAACCCTCGGCTTGAAGAATCTTCAACGCCGGCTGGGTGTTCGGGTGAGTCTGGCCGATCGCGGCCTGCGCCTGTTCGGTGAGCAGGCAGGTGTACAGCGGCTGGCGCGGCATCAGTTCGGCGATAAAGGCTTTGTTGCCCAGGCCGGACAAGTGATCGGCGTGGGTGAAATCCATCTGGAAAAAGTGTCGGCCCAGGCTGTCCCAGAACGGCGAGCAACCGTTTTCATCGGCACTGCCGCGCAGTTCGGCGATCATCTTCTCGCCAAACAGGTGCGGAAATTCGGCGACGAACAACAGACGACCCAGCGACAACAGGCGGCCATTGCTGCCGTTGCGCTGGTCATGGCGCAGAAACAGCGAGCACAGCTCTGATTGGCCGGTCAGCTCGTTATTCAGGAACAACGTCGGGATCTGCCGCTGAATGCCCAGGTCCGGTGCCGAACTGACGGTGACGCCGAGCCGGTAGTTGTACCAGGGCTCGCGCAGGCCAACGGCGCCGGCCATCGCGCTGACACCAACCACGCGCTGCTCATCATCCTCAAGGACAAACAGGTAATCGGCATCGGCGCGTTCCACCTGTTCGGCGAATGCGCGCTGTGCCCAACGCACTCGATGTGCGAGGCGGTCCTCGTTGGCAGGAAGGGTGGTGAAACCTGGCCCTGCCTGTTCAACGAGGGTCATCAAGGCAGGCAGGTCGCTGACTTTTACCGGACGGACAATCATGCTCCAACTCCTTTGGCGTACCGATTCAGGCGCGGATGGCTAACGCGGCTCACAGAGCGACCAGCCGTATCGAGCTGCCATCGCTGACCTTCAGCGCCGCGCAGATGGCGGGTGTCAGGGGCAGCGGTTGATCAGGGTGATAGTCGAGTTCGGTGACAATCGCGCGGTAGTTATGCAGGGCGTCGTTGCTGAGCAGGTAACGGCCACGGGCGTCGGTCGATGCTTGTTGGCGGACAATGGCGGTCTGGCTGTCAGCGATCGAGCGAATGTTTGCGGTACGCGCATACAGGGTCGGGCCGGCGTCGAACAGGTCGATGTAGCTGTTGGTTTCGAAGCCTTCCCGCGCGAGGATGTCGAACGCTTCCTGGCCGTCCGGGTGCACGCGGCCGATGCAATCCTGCGCCGCTTGCGGCAGCATCGGCACGTAGATCGGGTATTGCGGCATCAGTTCGGCAAGGAACGTGCGGCTCTGCAAACCGCAGAGCCGCTCGGCTTCGGCGTAGGGCAGGTCGAAGAAATGCTTGCCCAGCGCATCCCAGAATGGCGAGTGACCCTGCTCGTCGCTATAGCCGACGATTTCGGTGATCACCGCTTCGGAGAACCGCTGCGCATGCGCGGCAATGAACAGCAGGCGCGCCCGCGACAGCAGTTCGGAAAACGGCGTGCGCACCAACGCGGTGTCAATGTGGAAACCGCGCAGCAAGGTATGCCCGCTGAGGTCATGGCACAGCGACAACGCCGGCACGCCATGCTCGATGTTCAATTCCCGCGAAGCACTGGTGAAATGGCGGTTGCGCAGGCTGTAGAACGGCTCCTTGAAGCCGGCAGTGGCGAGGATTTCCGAGCAGCCGACCAATTGCCGGCGTTCGAGATCTTCCAGCACGAAGAAGTAGTTCTCCGGCCCCTGCGCCTTGGCGGCGCTATCGAAGGACGCGCACGACGCGGCGATTTTCTCGCGCAGGTGCTCGCTGTCATCCGGCAGCGAGGTCACGCCGATCAGGCTCTCGCGGGCCAGGCGCTGTAGCTGGGGCAGATCATTCTGCTCGACTGGGCGTAAGACCAGCATGGATGTACTCCTGTATCAAAAGGTTCGGCCCATTCGCCGAACCTGACTATCACTGTCGGTTTCCACGCGTTGAATCGGCGGTCGCCTGATTTGTTGTCAGACGCCGCTCTTTTTCTTGTCAGCCTTTGCTCGGATCGGGCAGCGCTGTGCTGGCGCCGAGCTTGTTGAGGAAGAACAGGTACACCAGGCCCAGGGCAATCCAGATCAGGCCGAGTTTCTGCGCATCGACGCCCATGTTGTACATGATGGCGGCGACGATGATGAAGCCGATCACCGGGCAGAGCAGATGGCGCACAAACTGCCCCGACTTCTGCCGACGCCAGTAGTGGTTGATCACCGTCAGGTGCAGCAGCATGAAACCGCTGAGGGCGCCGAAGTTGATCAGCGAGGTGAGAATGTCGACCGCGTCGATGAACAGGTAGCAGATCAGCAGCGACAACACCGCCACCAGATAAATGCTCAGGTACGGCGTGTTGTGTTTCGGGTGGACCTTGGCGAGCACCTTCGGCAGCTTGCCGTCGCGGGCCATGCCGAACAGCAGCCGCGAGACGGCGGCCTGCGAGGTGATCGCTACAGCAACGCCCCAGGCCAGCGCCGTGGCGACGGCGGTCAGGGTCGCCAGCCAGCTGCCGGCGGCAATTTCAGCGATTTCATAGAACGCGGTGTCGGCGGATTTGAAGCCCATGCCCGCTGCCAGATCGGTGGCGATCCACGTTTGTACGACGAAAATCGTGCCCATCACCGCCAGGGTGATCAGCGCTGCCTTGCCGACGCTGCGGCCCGGATCTTCCTTGATTTCTTCGGCGAGGGTGGAGATCGCGTCGAAGCCGAGGAACGACAGCACGGCGATCGACACGGCTTGCATCAGCAGGGCGAAGTTGAAGGTTTCCGGGTGATACAGCGGCGCCAGTGTCAGCTCACCATTTCCGCCACCGTCGTGCAGGGCGTTCCAGGCGTAGAACAGGAAGATGCCCAGCACCACCAGTTGTGCCAGCAGGAACAGCATGTTCATCCGCGCGGTGAAGGTGATGCCGCGCAGGTTGACGAATGTTGCGCTGACCAGAAACGCCAGGATGAAGCCGACCTTGGGAATGTCCGGGTACAAATGGTTGAGCGCCATCGCCGAATACAGGTACAGCAGCGGTGGAATCAGCAGGTAATCGAGCAGCATCAGCCAGCCAGCGATGAAACCGACATGTTGATTGAGGCCGCGCTGGGCGTAGGAATATACGGAACCGGCAACCGGAAAGGCCTTGGCCATGCTGCCGTAACTCAGCGCGGTGAACAGCATTGCCACCATGCCGATGATGTACGCCAGCGGCACCATCCCCGGTGCTTCGGCGTTGACGTAGCCATACACACCGAACGGGGCGATGGGGATCATGAAGATCATCCCGTACACCACCAGATCGGTCAGCGTCAGGCTACGTTTCAACTCTTGCTTGTAGCCGAATTCTTCAATTTCCATGAAGCGCAACTCCTTGTCAGCCATCGGTCGGTTTATGTTTTATCGGTCCATCGTTTACAGCAAAGGTGCGAGGTAACCTGCCCAGCGCGAAACCGCTTCGGGACTGCGCAGCAGATCGTTGCGCACCTCGATCAGCACTGCCTCAAGGCCCCTGGCATCACCGTGCACCGGCACGGTCATGTCGCCCAAGGGATCAATTCTGTACGGCTGGTTGCCCGCGACTTTCAGCGGGTGCGCTTGCAGTCCGTCGAGCAGACGCTGAGCATAGTCTTGGGCCTGGCCGAACAACACGCCGACTTCCAGTGGTCGCGGCTGGCCGTAATACACCGGGGTGAAACTGTGAATACCGACCACCCGCACCGGCAGACCTTTGGCAATGCGCTCGTCGATCAACATCTGCAAGCGCGCATGAAACGGTTTGAACAACGTCTGGCGCCGATACTCGCGGGTCGCCTCATCCAGCTCGCGATTGCCAGGTATCGGGTAGATCTCGCTCTGCAGCGGAATGCTGTCCAGGGCATGGCGCGGGCGGTTGAGGTCGATCAGCAGCCGTGAGTAATTGGCGCTGAGCAACGTGGCGCCGAGCTGTTCCGATAACTGTTCGGCCAGTTGCAGCGCGCCGATGTCCCAAGCGATATGTTCGCGCGCGGCCGCCTCGTCCAGGCCCAGATTGTTCAGGGCGTCGGGGATGTAGCGACTGGCGTGTTCGCACACGAGGATCAACGGGTTCGTCGAGTCCTCGCGGCTCAGGGTGTAGACCGGGCGGGTGTACAACCCAAGCTCGGCGGATTCAGTACAGGCGTGCATAGTGCTCACACAGGTCAGCGGGCGAGAGCTGTTCCGTCAGCGCCAGTTCCTCGGTTTTCAGGGCGTAATAAGTGTCGAGCAACGGCTTGGGCAGCCATTCGTTGAAGGCTGCACTGTCACGCAGGCAATCCAGCGCCTGGGCCAGCGAGGCGGGCAGGGCGACGATGCCCCGGGCCTTGCGTTGCTCGTCGTTGAGTGAGTCGGGAATTTCATCGGTAACCGCGTTCAGCGCCAGACGCTGTTCGATGCCCAGCCGCCCGGCAATCAGCAGCGCGGCCATGGCCAGATGCGGCGAGGCAGTGGCGTCCATGGCGCGGAATTCCAGGTTGAACTGCTGCGCGGCGGACTTGCCGGCCAAGGTCACAGTCGGGCAGATGCGCAGCGCCGCTTCACGGTTCTGCTGCCCCAGGCATGCATACGACGCGCTCCAGTGGTGCGGCTGCAAACGCTGGTAGGACAGCGGCGTCGGCGCGGTGAACGCGCACAGCGCCGGGAGAAAATGCAGGACTCCGGCAGCCCAGTGCTGGCCGATGCTCGACAGGCCATTGCTGGTGCCAGCGTCGTAGAGCATCGGCTGACCGGCCAGATCGAGCAGGCTGACGTGCAGATGGACACCGTTGCACACCGCTTCGGCGGCGGTCTTCGGCGCAAAACTCAGATCCAGGCCCATTTGCCGGGCGATTTCCCGGGTGATTTCGCGCACGTTGACCGCGCGATCCGCCGCCGCCACGCCAAGCGTCGGGCGGCAGGTGATTTCGTATTGGTGCTTGCCGTATTCCGGCAGGAACATTTCCGGCTCGACGCCGCCCGCGCGCAGCGCACTGAGCAGCCAGCCGCCGAATTCGGCGCCTTGGCGCTGCGCCTCGAGAGAGAACGCCGCGTGTTCAGCCACGCCAGCGTGCAGGTTGAATTCATGTTCGAAGGCGGCGTTGACCTGCAACCCCAACTCATCGTGATAGCGCTCGATTTCATCGCGCAGCAATGTGCGCGGGCAGGCGCCCCAGGCCTGGCCGTCGGTCTCGCGAATGTCGGCGTGAATGAAATCCAGCACCGGCGCATTGGCGTCCGGGCCGCTGCCGACAGTGACGCGGCTGCTCAGATCGGGAATCAGCCGCAGGTCGCCATACGCGCCCCAGGGATTGCTCGAAGCGATGATGTCTTGCGGCGTCAACGCACTGTTGGCCGGTACCCAACCGCAACCCGCTGCCTGGTAATGCTCCAGCTCATCGCTGGGAAACGAGCGGCCCCGGGTGATGCCGATCAGATCGGTTGTCACCAGCGTGGTCATCGGTAAAGGCGTCAGGCGCGGGCTCATGGCTGCATCTCCTGCAAACGGCCGAGCACGGTTTCGGTGTCGGTGATCCAGCAGTAACCCTTGATCGCGTTGAGGCAGGCGTGATGGCGTTCAGCTGTGTAGGTAGCGCAGGCATCCTCCACCAGCGTGACCAGATAGCCACGATCGGCGGCATCGCGCACGGCCATGTCGACGCACTGGTCGGTAACGATGCCGGCGATGATCAGATGGCGGGTTTGCAGATTGCGCAGCACGTAATCAATGTTGGTTGAATTGAACACCCCGGAGGAGGTCTTCGGCAGCACGATTTCGTTTTCGGTCGGGGTCAGTTCAGCGATGACCTGAGCTTGCACGCTGCCCTTGGGCAGGTGCATGTCCGACAGTTTGTGATCCAGCGAGCGGTCGCGACCGTCGGCGGTCAGGCTTTCGATAATCGTGTGCAGCACGTTCTGCTGCGCCTGACGAAAGGCGCCCAGCAGACGCTGTTGGTTGGGCACCACCTGGCTGCGCGTGCGCTGGAGAAAATACTCGGCATCCGGCTCGCTCAGGTGCGGGTCGAATTGCGGTTCGAGCCAGGCGCGCTGCATGTCCACCAGCAGCAAAGCGGTGTGGTCGGTCGCAAACGGCAGGTCCCGAGGCGAGCGGTGGGGAAGGCTGAACATCCTTATTTGTCCTCCAGCAGGTGAGTCGCAAAGTCGTTGCGCAGGGCATCGATGCCTTCCAGGCGATCGGCCGGGTCCGGCACGCGCAAGGTCAGGCAGGCGATCAACGCCTCGACCTGCGCCAGCGCCGGCACCATGGTGTCGAACGGCGACGCCGATTCCACCGGCGCGCTGATGATCAGGTCGGCCAATTCGCGCAGCGGCGAGGCGTAGACATCGGTGAACAACACCACTCGCGCGTTGTTGTTCTTCGCCGCCTGCGCAACGCGCAAAGCTTGAGTCTGGTAGCGCCGGTAGTCGAATACCAGCACCACGTCCTGACGTTGCAGGTCGAACAAGCGGTCAGGCAGCAGCGCGTTGTCTTCCAGGGCGAAGCAGCCGGGACGCAGCAGACGCAAGTGGTTGAGCAGGTAATTGGCGAGCAGAATGCTGAAGCGGCCACCGAAACAGTAGACCTGATGGCGGCTGTCGAGCAGCCATTCCACGAGGATGCGCACATCTTCAGGCTGGGTCAGGGCTTGGGTGTCGATCAGCAAGCGCTGGCTGTCCGCCAGGTAATGCGCCCAGGCATCGTCCTTGTTCTGCTGCGAGCGCGGTTGCAACAAGGTGCGCGGTGAACGCAGGCGATGGTCCATGTCGCTGAGCAGGGCTTCCTGGAATTCGGCATAACCGCCGAAACCGAGCTTTTTCACCAGGCGCACGATGGTCGGATCGCTGACACCGGCATGTTCGGCCAGTCGCGCCATAGGCCCGAGACCGTTGCGCGGATACTGATCAAGCAGGGCGCGAACGACTTTGCGCTCCGATGGCGTCAGGTCCAGACCGGGGTCGGTGATCAGGTCTCTGAGAGGGGGCATCCGGGCTCCTGCTGGATGGGGTGTCGAATTCGTTTCACAATCCGTTAAACGAGTATTTATGTAATGGGTGTTACATGTCTAGCTAATTTTTGTACAGGTTTTTCGAGCACCAAAACTGTGCAAGGTGCCCGTGTAATAAGGGCTACGTCGAAGTAGCGCGCTGTTGTAGTCCTTTGCCGATTGCTGTGTCAGACATTACCTATCCCAAGCTCAGCGACGGGCCGGTGACAACCCTGAACGCCGAGGTTTTACGGCACAATGCGACGCGTATCGGCTGTGTGCCATTGTTTGTTTTATCTTTCGACCGAGAACCTGCTTGTGCCAAGTAGCCGTTTGACACTGATTTGCCATGCGCGAACCATCGCACAGAAACTGGCGCGTTTTCCTACGGACGAGCCTGTTGAAAATCTGGCTGTTCCGTCCGACGCGTTCAGGGCGCGATTGGCGGTAACACGGCGGCTGGTGTGTGCCCCGGAGTTGAGAACTCAGCAAACGGCGGCATGGTTTGGCGTCGATGCGCAGATTGATCAAGCCCTGCGCGATTGCGATTGGGGACGCTGGCACGGCCAATCGATCAAGGATCTGCAAGCCAATGAAAACCAGGCGTTGCAAGCCTGGCTGGCCGATCCTGAAGCGGCACCCCATGGCGGCGAATCAGTCAGGCAACTGACGCAGCGGGTGGCAAAGTGGCTGGACACAATCGCTGCAGCGCCTGGGCATGTCGTGGCGGTGACTCATCCTTTCGTCATGCGCGCGGCGCTGATGCAGGTGCTGCAGGGCGCGGCGTTCCACGCAATCGACGTCGAGCCGCTGGCGATGATCGACTTGCGCTTCAATGGCATCTGGCGACTACGCTTGCCGGGCATGGCCCTTGACGAGGAATTCTGATGAAACAGTTGTTGGTCATCGGCATTGGCGCCGGCAATCCGGACTACATCACCATGCAGGCGGTGAAAGCGCTGAATCGGGTCGATGTGTTCTTTCTGCTGGATAAAGGCCAGAGCAAGCAGACGCTGATCGACCTGCGCCGGGAGATCTGCGAGCGCTACATCACCGACCACGCTTATCGCTTTGTCGAAGCCAGCAGCCCGGAGCGCGAGCGCGGCGATGTCGACTATACGGCGAGCGTCGACGCACTGAATCGCGCCAAGCAGCAGACATTCGAGCGGCTGATCAATGAAGAATTGTCCGACGGCCAGTGCGGCGGATTTCTGATCTGGGGCGATCCGGCGTTATACGACAGCACATTGCGGATTTTTCAGGCGCTTCAGGCATCAGGCCGCTGTCAGTTTGAATACGAAGTGATACCGGGGATCACCAGCGTTCAGGCCCTGGCTGCGCAGCACAAAATACCTTTGAACACGATTGGTCGCTCAGTAGAAATCACCACAGGCCGGCGATTGGCGGCGGGGCAGGTGGGTGAAGCGGACAGTCTGGTGGTGATGCTGGATGCCGAGGATTCCTACCAGCGGGTGGCGGATCGGCAGACCGAGATTTTCTGGGGCGCTTACCTGGGCACGTCGGATGAGATTCTGCTCAGCGGTCGGCTGGCGGATGTCGCCGATGAGATCGAACGGGTGCGCAAAGCGGCGCGGGCGGAGCATGGGTGGATTATGGATACCTATCTGTTACGCAAGCCTTGAGTGGTTGGCGCCTGAACAATCGCTTTCGCGAGCAGGCTCGCTCCCACAGGGAAATGCGTTGCAGAATGTGGGAGCGAGCCTGCTCGCGAAGGAGTCAGAACATTCACCACCGATTGTAGACAGGCAAAAAGAAACCCGATGCAACGCAAATCGCACCGGGTTTTTTGTTGCCAGCCAACAGCGGATGTCGTGGATCCGCCGTCAACCTTGAACTCCGTATCAGGCGCGTTCCAGCGCCAAAGCCACGCCCTGACCGCCGCCGATGCACAAGGTCGCGAGACCTTTCTTGGCATCGCGCTTGAGCATTTCGTGCAGCAATGTCACCAGTACCCGGCAACCTGATGCGCCGATCGGGTGGCCGAGGGCGATGGCGCCGCCGTTGACGTTGACCTTGTCCAGATCCCATTGCAGGTCCTTGGCCACGGCCAGCGATTGCGCAGCGAACGCTTCGTTGGCTTCGATCAGGTCGAGCTGGTCGATGTTCCAGCCGGCCTTATCGAGGCAGCGGCGGGTCGCCGATACCGGGCCGATGCCCATGATCGCCGGGTCGACGCCAGCGTTGGCGTAGGCAGCAATCCTGGCCAGAACCGGCAGGCCCAGCGCTTTGGCTTTCTCGGCACTCATCAGAATCACAGCGGCGGCACCGTCGTTCAGCGACGAGGCGTTGCCAGCGGTGACGCTGCCGTCCTTTTTGAACGCCGGACGCAGTTTTGCCAGAGATTCTGCGCTGGTATCGCCGCGTGGCTGCTCGTCGACCTTGAACGCGACAGGATCGCCTTTGCGCTGCGGGATCAGGATCGGCGTGATTTCATCAACGAAGCGCCCGGCCTCGATCGCAGCGGCAGCTTTCTGCTGGGAAGCGGCAGCAAAGGCGTCCTGCTGTTCGCGGCTGATCTCATACTTTTCGACCAGATTCTCGGCAGTGATGCCCATGTGGTAATCGTTGAACGCATCCCACAGGCCATCGCTGATCATGGTGTCGACGATTTGCGCGTGGCCCATGCGCAGACCGGTGCGCGCGCCCGGCATGATGTAGTTGGACAGGCTCATGTTTTCCTGACCGCCGGCGATGATCACCTCGGCGTCGCCGCAACGGATCGCTTGCGCGCCCAGGTGCAGAGCCTTGAGGCCCGAACCGCAAACCTTGTTCAGGGTCATGGCCGGTACGGCATGGGGCAGGCCAGCCTTGATCGCGGCCTGACGTGCCGGGTTCTGGCCGGCGCCAGCGGTGAGCACCTGGCCCATGATCACTTCATCGACCTGCGCACCGTCCAGACCGGTCTGCTCGAGCAATTGGCGGATCACCGCCGCGCCCAGGTCTACTGCGGATACATTGGCCAGGGAGCCCTGAAAACTGCCGATCGCGGTACGCGTGGCGGCAACAATGACGACGTCTTGCATGTGCGAATTCCTCACTGGGCAGCGAACTGCATTTCCGGTACGTGATCCGGGACGATCAGTTTACCAGCGGTTTTGGCGACGATTTCCTCAACACTGACGCCAGGAGCGCGTTCCTTGAGGACAAAAGCGCCATTTTCGATTTCCAGATAGGCGAGGTCGGTCAGCACGCGCTTGATGCAGCCGGCACCGGTCAGCGGCAGGCTGCATTTGGCCAGCAGCTTGGACTCACCGTCCTTGGACGCGTGGGTCATGATGACAATGATGTTGTCGGCGCCGGCCACCAGATCCATCGCGCCGCCCATGCCCTTGACCAGTTTGCCGGGGATCATCCACGAAGCGATGTTGCCTTCAACATCCACTTCAAAGGCACCAAGGACGGTCAGGTCGACATGGCCGCCGCGGATCATCGCGAAGGATTCGGCGGAATTGAAGATCGACGCGCCGATCCGAGCCGTCACCGTTTGTTTACCGGCGTTGATCATGTCGGCATCGATGGTTTCTTCGGTCGGGAACGGGCCCATGCCGAGCAGGCCGTTTTCCGATTGCAGCATGACTTCCATGCCTTCGGGGATGTAGTTGGCGACCAGGGTCGGAATGCCGATGCCGAGGTTCACGTAGTAGCCGTCCTGCATTTCGCGGGCGACGCGCTGAGCCATTTGTTCGCGGGTAAGTGCCATGTTGTTGTTCTCCGTAGGCCTGAATTATTTGCGGACGGTGCGCTGTTCGATGCGTTTTTCGAACGTGCCGCAAATGACCCGGTCGACGTAGATGCCCGGGGTGTGGATCTGCGTCGGGTCGAGTTCGCCGGGCTCGACGATTTCTTCGACTTCGACCACGGTGATCTTGCCGGCGGTCGCGGCCAGCGGGTTGAAATTCTGCGCAGTGTGACGGTAAACGACGTTACCGAAATGGTCGGCCTTCCAGCCTTTGACGATGGCGAAGTCGCCGGTGATGGATTCTTCCATCAGGTATTTGCGGCCCTTGAACTCGCGCACTTCCTTGCCTTCAGCAACCGGGGTGCCAACGCCAGTGGCGGTGAAGAACGCCGGAATGCCAGCGCCGCCCGCGCGCATTTTTTCGGCGAGGGTGCCTTGCGGGGTAAGGATGACTTCGATCTCGCCCTTGAGCAGTTGCTCTTCGAAAAGCTTGTTTTCGCCGACGTAAGAGGCGATGACCTTGCTGATCTGGCGGTCGGTGAGCAGCACGCCAAGGCCGAAACCATCGACGCCGCAGTTGTTTGAAACCACGGTGAGGTCACGGGTGCCCTTGCGCTTGATCTCGGCGATCAGGTTTTCCGGAATGCCGCACAGACCAAAGCCGCCGGCGATAACGGTCATGCCGTCTTCCAGCCCGGCCATTGCTTCCTCGTAGGAATACACACGCTTGTCGAAACCTGCCATAGGCACCTCTTTTATTATTTGCGGGCGGCTGGCTAGCCGAATGACTGGAGTGTCTCTCTGCGGAATATATTTGTTAAGTTGATTTTTACGGTTGATTGATTGATAAAGCTCACTAATACGCGTTCGGCGATGATCGTTCCCACCCTCTGCGTGGGAATGCCTCCAAGGACGCTCCGCGTCCAGTGACGCGGAGCGTCACGGGCTGCATTCCCACGCAGGAGCGTGGGAACGATCAGGGCCATCGCATCACGGCTTGCAGCTTGACGCTTGCAGCTTGCAACTGGAGCAAAGCGACATGACCATCAAACAGATCCGTGCCTTTCTCGCCGTGGCCCATAGCCTGAGCTTTGCCGTGGCCTGCGAGCGTCTGCACCTGTCGCAGTCAGCGCTCAGCCTGACCATCAAAGCGCTGGAAGAGGGCCTGGGAGGGCGTCTGTTCAGCCGTAACACGCGTAATGTCGCGCTGACCCCGGAAGGCGAGTCCCTGCTGCCGCTGGCGCGCCGCTTGATCGCCGATTGGGACAACGCCGAAGACGAGATGCGCCAGCGTTTCAGCCTTCAGCGCGGACGCGTGACCCTGGCGGCGATGCCGTCATTTGCCGGCAATCTGCTGCCGCCGATTCTCAAGAGCTTCCGCGCGCGTTATCCGAACGTCAACGTCACGGTCAACGACGTGATCAACGAGCAAGTGCTGGAAATGGTCCGCGATCGTCAGGTTGAACTCGGTGTGGCGTTCGCGCCGATGCAGAGCACATCGATGACGTTCACGCCGCTGTATGTCGATCGCTTTGTCGCCGTGGTGCCGGCCGATTCAGCGCTGGCCGGTCGCGCCGATATCGATTGGCAGACTTTGCTGCAGGAACCGTTCATCACCCTGCAGCGGCCATCAACGGTGCGGGTGATGCTGGAAGAGCATTTGCAGGCGCGCGGAATGAAGTTGCCGGTGGAATTCGAGAGCCATCAATTGGCGACGGTCGGGCGAATGGTTGCCAGCGGGCTTGGGGTCAGCGCGGTGCCGGCATTGTGCGCGGGGCAAATGCGTGAGCTGGGCGCGCATTGCCTGACCTTGAATGATTCTGTGGAGCGGGCGATTGGCGTGTTGACCGAGCCGGGCAATGAGCTGTCGGCGGCGGCGCAGGCGTTGTTCGAGATTCTCAAGGCTGAAGATTTGCAGCGCCAGTTCGATTTCCCCCTCACCCCAGGAGCGCTGAAACAGAGCGCCGAACGCTGATTCAGTGTGGGAGCGAGCCTGCTCGCGAAGAACGATAACGCGGTCTAAACCTTGGCCACGCGCCACAGATACCAGGCCGCGACCGTGCGATAAGGCGTCCACGCCTGGCCAATCTCGATCATCTGTTTGCGCGTCGGCTGCACCTCCAGTCCCTTCAAGCGCCGATATCCCTCACGTACGCCAAAATCATCCGCCGGCAGGATGTCCATGCGTTCGAGGCTGTAGATCAACAGCATCTCCACGGTCCAGCGGCCGACGCCGCGCAAACTGGTCAGGCGTTCGATCAGGGTTTCCTCGTCCATCGCCCGTGCAGTCGGGTAATCGGGCACCACGCCGTCCAGCGTCGCCTGGGCGATCCCTTGAATCGTCGCAATCTTGCTCGCTGAAAAGCCACAAGCACGCAGTCGCTCGACCTCAGTCGCGAGAATCTGCTCCGGGCGTGGAAACACCTGACCGGGAAACAACCCCACTAAACGCCCAAGGATCGCATCGCCGGCCTTGGCGTGCAGTTGCTGATAGGCAATCGCCCGTACTAGCGATTCATACGGGTCGCGCGCTGGATGTGGTTGATGCAGGCACGGGCCGACGGCGCTGACATGGCGCAGCCAATCAGCGTCTATCGCGGCCAGAAAAGCGCTGGCCATCTCATACATGTCAGCCATGTTGCGGTGATTCGGACATACCCATCGAAATCCCTGTTTGCGCGTTGGATCGCATGGCTCAAAAAGCCAATTGTTGAGTCATTTGCAGTGCGGCGTTTTCCAGCCTGAGCAGGAACGCCTTGCGCGGTTGTCCGCCACCATAGCCGGTCAGCGAGCCGTCTGCGCCGATCACTCGGTGGCACGGGACCACGATCGACAGGCGATTGTGTCCGTTGGCCAGCCCGACGGCACGGCTGGCGCCGGGTTTGCCCAGGCCTGCCGCGATGGCGCCGTACGTGCTGGTGTGGCCGTAGGGAATTTGCAGCAGCGCCGCCCACACCTCACGGGCGAAAGCGCTGCCGGGCAGGTGCAGCGGCACGCTGAACTGAGTGAGTTTGCCGGCAAAGTAATCCGCCAGTTGCACCTCGATCTGCTGCAAGTGGGCGTTGTGACCCGGCGCAACCGCGTAGCCATAACGGTTCTGCAGCGCTTCGACTTCACGGGTCAGCGCCGGGCGATCGAGAAATTCCAACAACACCAGCCCACGGCGCTCGGCCATGGCGATCATCGGCCCCAGCGGCGTGGTCAGGCGGGTGAACAGCAACGGCTCACTGTTGGCCGCACGGCCCGGGGTGATGTGGAAGGACTTCTGAAACGCATCGCGAAAACCGCTGAGCGACTCGTAGCCGGAGTCGAACGCCGCGTGATCGATCGACGTGCCTTGCCTGATCCCGCCCAGGGCCATGCCGAGGCGCCGTGTGCGCAGCCAGGCGTGGAAGGTCATGCCAAAATGCTGCTTGAACCAGCGCCGCAGTTTCAGCGGTTCGATGCCCTCGGCGAGCAATTGGGCATCGCTCCAGCGCCGTTCGGGATCGGCGTCCACCGTGTTGAGCAGGCGCTGCACCCAGTCTGGAGCGATGGCTGCTGCGTCCAGCGGTTTGCAGCGCAGGCAGGCGCGGTAACCGGCGCACAGGCACTCGTCGGCGTGGGCGAAGAATTCGACGTTTTCCGGTTTCGGCTTGCGCGCCGTGCAACTGGGGCGGCAAAAGATCCCGGTGGTTTTCACGGCGGTGAAGAACACGCCCTCATAGGCAGTGTCGCGCTCGAGCATGGCGCGAACCATTTCGGCGTGGGGCGGCAGGACAGCGGCTGGTATGTTCATGGCCAGAGAGTAAATCCGCTTTGTCGATGGCTCCACCGAAAAATCGACAGTGAATTTTTTCCCTTGTGCAGCACAATGGGCGGGTCGCCGCTTTCGAGGAAGCCAACCCATGCATCCGTTTTCCATTCAGCGCATCGATCACATCGTTCTGCGCGTCGCCGACCTGCAACGCAGCATCGATTTCTACGCCAGGGTGTTCGGCGCCGAAGTGGTCAGGCACAACCAGCCGCTAGGGCTGGTGCATTTGCGCGCCGGCACGTCGATGATCGATCTGGTCGACTTGCACGGCGAACTCGGGCGCAAGGGCGGTGGCGCGGCGCAGGCGCAGCGACGTAATGTCGACCACTTCTGCCTGCGCATCGAACCGTTCGATGAAGCCGCGCTCATCGCTCACCTGCAATCGTTCGGTCTGACCGTGGAGAAAGCCGCCAGGCGTTTCGGCGCCGAGGGTTACGGCTTGTCGCTTTACTGTTTTGACCCGGACGGCAATCAGGTCGAACTCAAAGGCCCGTCCGAGAGCGTTCAGCCAGCGGTTTCCTGAAGCAGCTGCTCGGCCACTTGCCCGAGGGCCGAACGGCCGTTTTGCGCTTGTTCAGACGCCAGATTGAACAGCGCCAGTTGCCGATCGGCGCTGGTGCCGCTGTCGATGATCGCCCGGGCACGCTCGAACAACTGCGCCGCGCCCAGTATCTGCGCCGTCTCGGCAAAGCGCTGCTCGGCCAGCCCCAGCCACTGCGCGAGCGAACAGTCGCCGTCGATGCCTTCGACCAAAAAGCGCGCATGAATCCCCTGATGTTTGGCGCGCCAGCGATTTTCCTCCAGCATCGAACGCGCGGTCTGGTCGTACAGCAAACCGGGCCGCCGCTGCGCACTGGCATGAGCCACCAATACGCGGAAAAACGCCGCAAGGGTCAGCGCATCATCGACCCGAGGGCAAGCGTCGGTCATGCGCAGTTCCAGGGTCGGAAAACGCGCCGCCGGGCGCATGCCCCACCAGCACTCGCCGGGCTGGCTGATCGCGCCGATGCGCATGAGAAACGCCAAGTGTTCGTCGTAATGGCGCTGATCGGCAAACAGCGGCGGGATGCCCATGCGTGGCCACTCGTCACACGCGGTCTGCCGATAGCTCATGAAGCCGCTGGCGGCGCCATCCCAGATCGGCGACGAACAGCTCAGCGCCAACAGCAGCGGCGTCCAGGGCAGCACTTCGTTCATCACGGCGATGCGATCCAGCGGCTCTGCCACCTCGACGTGCACATGCAGGCCCGACAACACGCTGCGGCGGGCGACATGGCCGTAGCGTTCGAACAGATACCGGAAGTGTTCCTCGTCGGTCGGAACCTGCTCGCGCCAGTCGGCCAGCGGATGACTGCCGGCGCTGAGCATGCCCAGAGCAAATGGCTCCAGGGCCGTGCGCAAGGCCTGACGGCTGCCTCGCAGAAAATCACTGGCGTGCGCGAAATCGCTGAATACCGGCGAAGCCACTTCGATCTGGCCCTGAAACATCTCCGTGGCAAACCACACACCCAGCGCCGCCCGGCAAGCCTCGATGGCCTGTGGCGGCGGACTGCCGACCATGCGCAGGCTCTGCAGGTCAGTGAGAAAGTACTCTTCCTCAATGCCGAATCGCGGGTGGCTCATGACGGTGCTCGAGCAAGTGTTTCTCTTGAGAACCGTGCGCCGTTGCGGTGGTTCACGCCAGGCGACCAGTGCCCCGCGAATGCACCGTTGGTCTTGTCCATTGCACTTGAGCGGCCGAGGCGTTTCCAAACAAGTCCGATCAACGTGTTCTGGAGGCAGACATGAGCAACCCATCCAGCAACGACAAAGCGCTTAACCAAACGGTCAATCCCAACGACGACGGCTTCGCCATCGGCACGGCCGGGCGTGATGAAGACCCCAACGCCACCACCGACTGGGATGTCAGCCGTGACAACGAAGATGTCATGACGCCGGACGATACCCGCGGTCTGCCCGGTTATCCCGGCGCCGAAAAAAACAATCCTTCGAAACCCGTTGTCGACAGCAGCGTACCGGCCAACGGCGATCCATCGGTGCAGAACGACGGCGCTGATTGAGGTGGTCAGCAGTGGCAGGATAATGGCGTCGGTCGAACTTTTCTGATCCGGCGCCACTCTGAACCTGTCATAGGGTCGCAGTTCGACAGAAAAAACGCTTCGGCAGGCAGAAAAAGCTGCGTGGCGTGATAAATTCCCCCCACGTCGAGCCCACCCAGAATGGCCCCTGCCGGGTCCCACCAAGAGCGATCTACATGCAAGCAAAGGCCCGTGAGGTTTATGTGCCACCGGTGCTGCAAGATCTGCGGGCCGGCACAGCCGAACTGCACATCGCACTGGAAAAACGCCTTCCTTTTTTCTCCGACACCCTCGATACCCCCGCTTTCGAGCGCTTGATGCAGGCCTATTACGGGTTCTATCAGCCACTCGAACAGGCTTTGCTCGCCAGTGGCGCGGTCCCGGACGATTTCAATCTGCTGCCTCGTCTGAAGGCTGACACCCTGCGCGCCGACCTGCGCGCACTGGGGGCAACCGCTGATGATTTGCCGCTGTGTGAAGATCTGCCAGTCATTGACTCCAGCGCCGCCAGTCTCGGCGTTTTGTACGTACTCGAAGGCGCGACTCTCGGCGGGCAGATCCTGCGTCGGGAGATCGCCGCGCGGCTGAATCTGGACGCCGACAATGGCGCTGCCTTCCTCGATGTCTACGGCGCGGCCACCGGGCGGCGCTGGCGCGAGTTCATCGAATACCTGAGCAACCGGCCCATGGCGGCCAGCGAACGCGCGGCCGTGGTCAGCGCAGCACAAACCACATTCAGCTGTTTCGAGCAGTGGCTCGAGCGCCAGGAGGTACTGGCATGAACCCGCAAGACCCACAAGCCTTTGAAGAACTGCTGGCCAACTGTGCCGACGAGCCGATCCGCTTTCCTGGCGCGATCCAGCCCCATGGCCTGCTGCTGACCCTGACCGAGCCTGCGCTGCAGATCATTCAGGTCAGCGCCAACGTCGCAACCCTGCTGGCCCGCGCGCCCGAATCCTTGATCGGCCAGCCGCTGCACAGCCTGATCGGCGCCGTACATACCGCGCACGTGCTCGAAGCCTTGCAGCAGGCAGCGTTTTCCGAGGCGGCGCCGCTGCGATTCGAGCTCAACGGCACTGAATTCGAAGGTTTGCTGCACCGCCATCAGGGCGTGCTGATTCTCGAGCTGGAAATTCATGTGAAGAATTTCCAGCCGCGCAACGTCGCCGGGGTCAGCACTCACTTGGGTCGCATGCTCCAGCGCCTGCAAGCGGCGACCACGCTGCAGGCCCTGTACGACATCAGCGTCAAGGAAATCCAGGCGATGACCGGTTACGACCGGGTGCTGATCTATCGTTTCGAGGAAGAGGGCCACGGTCAGGTCATCGCCGAAGCGTCCGATCCGTCGATGGAAGTGTTCAACGGTCTGTTTTTCCCTGCTTCGGACATTCCCGAGCAGGCGCGTGAGTTGTACCGCACCAATTGGCTGCGGATCATCCCCAACGCCGATTATCAGCCGGTGCCACTGGTGCCGAAGCTGCGCCCGGACACGCAGACGCCGCTGGACCTCAGTTTCGCCACGCTGCGCAGCGTCTCGCCGATTCACTGCCAGTACATGAAGAACATGGGCGTGCTGTCGTCGATGAGCATTTCCCTGCTCAAGGGCGACAAGCTCTGGGGCCTGATCAGCTGCGGCAACCGCCAGCCGCTGCACGTGCCGCATGAATTGCGCATGGCTTGCCAGACCATCGGCCAGGTCCTGTCGTTGCAGATCAGTGCCATGGAAACCCTTGAACTGACCCGCCAGCGTGAAGAGAAGGTCGAAGCGCTGGCGCGGCTCAATCGGGCGATGGTCGATTCGCCGCAAAATGTTTTCGACGGCCTCGCCCAGCAGCCAGCGACGCTGATGGCGCTGGTCAATGCCGGCGGCATCGCGATCATCGAAGACAAGCAATTGCACCGTTACGGCAACTGCCCTGAACCGGAAGAGATTCGCGCGCTGCACAAGTGGTTGCAGGCGCGCGGCGAGCCGGTGTTTGCCAGCCATCACCTGTCCAGCGTTTACCCGCCGGCGGCGCAGTATCAGTCTGTAGCCAGTGGTGTACTCGCCATGAGCCTGCCGAAACCGGTGGACAACGGCGTGCTGTGGTTCCGTCCGGAAGTGAAGGAAAACATCAACTGGAGCGGCGACCCGCGCAAGCCGCTGGATCTGGAAAACTCCGACGCCGGGATGCGCCTGCGTCCGCGTACCTCGTTCGAGATCTGGAAGGTCGAGATGGCCGGGATCTCCACCAAGTGGAGCCACGGTGACCGGTTCGCCGCCAATGACCTGCGCCGTTCGGCGCTGGAAAACGATCTGGCCCGTCAGGTACGTCGCGAGCAGGCGGCTGTGCAGGCGCGCGATGATCTGGTGGCGGTGGTTTCCCACGACCTGCGCAACCCGATGACGGTGATTTCGATGCTCTGCGGCATGATGCAGAAAGCCTTCAGCTCGGAAGGCGCGCACACTTCGCGGCGTATCTCCACTGCAATCGACACCATGCAGCAGGCCACGGCGCGGATGAACACGCTGCTGGAAGACCTGCTCGATACCTCGAAAATCGACGCCGGGCGCTACTCCATCACCCCGCAGGCGCTGGAGGTCGGGCACATCTTTGAAGAGGCCCAAGCGTTGCTGTCGCCGCTGGCCCATGACAAGGACATCAGCATTTCCTTCCAGGCCGATCCTGACCTGCGCATCCACGCCGACCCCGAGCGGCTGTTTCAGGTGCTGTCGAACCTGGTGGGCAACGCCATCAAGTTCACCCCGCGCATGGGCACCGTGGGCGTGCACGCTAAATCGGTGGGCGACGAGATCGTGTTTATCGTGCGTGACAGTGGCGAAGGCATTCCCAAGGAGCACTTGCCGCATGTGTTTGATCGTTATTGGACGATGAAGGAAGGCAACCCGACCGGAACGGGCCTGGGTTTGTACATCACCCAAGGCATCGTCGAAGCCCACGGCGGACAGATCGTCGCCGAGAGCGAGCCGGGGCAGGGCAGCGAATTCCGCTTCACCGTGCCGCGCCTGGCCTGAGTGCCCCTTGTAGGTTTCGATCGTTCCCACGCTCTGAATGGGACGCAGAGCGTCCCGGGCTGCATTCCCACGCAGAGCGTGGGAACGATCAGATTCGCAGCCTCAGGGTCATTTTCTTCAATACCGCAAATCCCCCGCTCGCTACCGTAGCCACCTCGTTCCTCGTTTGAAGCAGGTGTGCAATGAGTCTGATTCTTTCCATGGCGGCGTTTGCCCTCGCCGCATCCATCACCCCCGGGCCGGTCAATATCGTCGCCTTGAGTTCAGGCGCGCAGTACGGTTTCCGCGCCAGCCAGCGGCATGTCGCCGGGGCGACGCTGGGGTTTGTGCTGTTGCTGGTGCTGATGGGCCTGGGCCTGCATGAGGTCTTGCAGTTGTGGCCATTCATGACCCGCGTGGTGCAATGGGCCGGGGTGGCGTTTCTGTTGTTCATGGCCTGGAAACTGGCCAGCGATGACGGCCAGTTGAACACCAGCGAATCCGGCCGCGCACCGTCGATGCTCTATGGCGCGGTGATGCAATGGCTCAACCCCAAGGCCTGGCTGGCATGCGTGGCCGGGATGGGCGCGTTTGTCGCTGATGGCGAGGCGCGGCTGGTCTGGCAATTTGCAGCGGTGTATCTGGTGATCTGCTATGTGTCGGTGGGCTGCTGGGCGTATGCCGGGACGTTCTTGCGCGGGTATCTGAGCAATGCAGCGGGGATGCGCTGGTTCAATCGGTTGATGGCGTTGTTGCTGGCGGTGAGTGCGCTTTATTTGCTGTTCACTTGATTGGCAGGCCCACTACAACCCCCTGTGGGAGCGAGCCTGCTCGCGAATGCGGTGGATCAGTCAGTGAAGTGTTGAATGACACACCGCTTTCGCGAGCAGGCTCGCTCCCACAAGGGGTGCAGTGTTCAACTTCGAGTATGAAGTCAGCCGCGATACTGCCCCGGCGTCGCCGCCAGATGTTGTTTGAACGCTCGCTGAAAATGCGCCTGATCGGCAAACCCGGCCTGGAGCGCGACATCGGCAATCAACTGGCCACTGCGCAAGCGCTCGCGGGCGAACTGGATGCGCTGGTTGACTAGGAAGGCATGGGGCGTCATCCCGTAACGCTGCCTGAACGCACGAATCAGGTATGACGGCGATAGCTGCGCCGCCGCGCAAATTGCCTCGAGGCTCAGCACTTCGGTGCAATGTCCACGGATGAAATCAGCGGCGCGCTCCAGCTTGAAATTCGGCTCGGCAACGGGCTCGTCCGCTGGATTCAGGCGGACCTGCAAATCACTGAAAAACTCTACCGCCGCGCTGTGTTTCGCCAGTGCCTCCATTTGGTCGTCGAGCAAAACCTCATACAACCCCATCAACTTGCCGAACAGCTCGGCATCAGCCAGATGCGTGTCGGAAAATCGCCGGAATTCCAGCTCCCCGGCAAACCCCAGTTGATGCTGCAAATCCGTCAGCCACGGCGTTTCGACATACAGCATCACATACGACCACGGCTGATCATCGATCGGATTGCAGGCATGCACATCGCCGGGATTCATCAGCACCACGGTGCCGGCCGCCACTTCATACTGCGCCTGCTCATGCACATAGGTACTGCGCCCGGCGGTGATTGCGCCGATGGAAAAGTGCGCATGGGAATGCCGCGCATAACAGACTTCACGCCCATCCGCGATGGCCCGC
Source organism: Pseudomonas sp. Sample_20 (assembly GCF_004307585.1). Classification (NCBI taxonomy): domain Bacteria; kingdom Pseudomonadati; phylum Pseudomonadota; class Gammaproteobacteria; order Pseudomonadales; family Pseudomonadaceae; genus Pseudomonas; species Pseudomonas sp. Sample_20. The sequence goes on from NZ_RCOA01000078.1 coordinate 37,287, forward strand.
GCCTCGATGAAGGGCAGGGCGTCGTCGCGCCAGAAGCGCGGGGCTTTCTCGGGGTTTTTCGCTGTGACGTGTTTCATCGTGATCGTCCCGGCAGGTCAGCGCCCTGAGTGTATTAGCTCTGGCCAGCGAATGCCCGTTGCAGTGTCGCCACATCAAGCTTTTTCATCTGAAACATCGCCTGCATTGCAGCACCGACTGTTATAGGCTCTGGGGGCGTGACACCACGAGCGCGATGGAGCTGAACCATGACTGCATTTACCGGCGGATGCCTGTGCGGCGATGTGCGTTTTCAAGCCACTGGCGAGCCTTACCGGGTCGGACTGTGCCATTGCCTGGACTGTCGCAAGGTCCATGGTGCGCTGTTTCATGCTTCGGCGATATTTCCTGAGGACGCGGTGACCATCAGCGGTGAAACCCATGAGTATCAAGGGCGGCACTTTTGCCCGCGCTGTGGTTCGTCGGTGTTCAATCGCAGTGGTGATGAGGTCGAGGTGAACCTCGGCGCGCTGGATGCGCCGGATCAGTTGAAGCCGACCTATGAGAGCTGGATTGTGCGGCGTGAATCGTGGCTGCCGGATTTTCCGCTGGCCAGGCATTACCGTGGTGATCGTGAAGGCAAAGGGCGGGCAGAGGGGTAGGGGATTGATTCAGCCTTCAGCACGCTTGCGATTTCTGTGGGGGCGAGTCTGCTCGCGATAGCTATCTCAAAGATACGAATGAATAGCGGATCTACCTTGACCCCTGTGGGAGCTGGCTTGCCAGTGATGGCGGCCTTCCAGCCGACCAGTCTCTGGCGGATATATACCCAATACCAACTGTGGGAGCGAGCCTGCTCGCGAAAGCGGAGTGTCATTCGCAGATAATTAGACTGGAGCGACGCCTTCGCGGGCAAGCCCGCTCCCACAGGGGATCAGTGTTTGCCGATATCGCCGTAATCCTGATTGAGGCGATTACCCGCGAATAAACGCCAACAAATCCGCATTGATCGTTTCAGCCTGCGTCGTCGGCATGCCATGCGGGAAGCCGGGATACGACTTCAGCGTGCCGTTGGGCAGCAGTTTCGCCGATAACGGTCCGGAGTTGGCGTAGGGCACGATCTGGTCATCCTCGCCGTGCATGACCAGCACCGGCACGGTGACTTTTTTCAGGTCTTCGGTGAAGTCGGTCTGCGAGAACGCGACGATGCCGTCGTAATGCGCCTTGGCGCCGCCGATCATGCCCTGGCGCCACCAGTTGGCGATGATCCCTTCCGCCGGCTCGGCGCCCGGGCGGTTATAGCCGTAGAAAGGTCCGCTCGGCACATCGCGATAGAACTGCGCGCGATTCGCCGCCAACTGCGCTTGAAAGCCATCGAACACCGATTTCGGCAAACCGCCGGGGTTGCTTTCGGTCTGCACCATCAACGGTGGCACCGCGCTGATCAAGACGACTTTGCTGACCTTGTCCTGACCATGTCGGGCGATGTAATGGATCACTTCGCCGCCGCCGGTGGAATGGCCGACATGCACCACGTTGCTCGTACCCAGATGATTGACCACCGCCAGCACATCGTCGGCGTAATGGTCCATGTCGTGGCCGTCCCAGACCTGGCTGGAGCGCCCGTGCCCGCGTCGATCATGGGCAATCACCCGAAAGCCCTGTGCCAGGAAAAACAGCATCTGTGCATCCCAGTCATCGGAACTGAGCGGCCAGCCGTGGTGGAAGTGGATCACCGGCGCGTCGCGCGGGCCCCAGTCCTTGTAGAAGATATCGACGCCGTCTCGAGTGGTGACAAAGCCCATATTCGGTACTCCTGACCTGTGATGGACAACCGCGAGGTACGCGGACCGTTTGCGCAGAGGTACGACGACTCAGTGCGAGCCGTTATCAACTGTAGGAGCAATGCCGGGGTCTGCATGACCGCTGGTCACAACGTCTGGCTTCAAGCGCAAATTAGGCTTTGCTGAAAGGGATAAGCGCGAGCGTCCGTAGGTTTTTGCGACCACAGCGACGTCCCTTCGCACCACCTTGAGCCTGAGGAAATCCGCCGATGCTGACCCTGAATATCAATGGCAAGGATCAGGAGCTCGATGTCCCCGCCGACATGCCGCTGCTCTGGGTTCTGCGCGACGTCGCGCACCTGACCGGGACCAAGTTCGGTTGTGGCATGGCCCAGTGCGGCGCCTGCACCGTTCACGTCGACGGCGCGCCATTACGTTCCTGTATCACCCCGGCGACTGCGGTCGCCCACGGGCAGAAAATCCTCACCATCGAGGGCTTGTCCAGTGATGGCTCGCACCCGGTGCAGCAGGCCTGGGCCGAGCTGGACGTGGTGCAGTGCGGTTACTGTCAGTCCGGGCAGATCATGTCCGCCGCCGCGTTGCTGGCGAAAATTCCCAAGCCCACCGACAGCGATATCGATCAGGCGCTCTCCGGCAATATCTGCCGCTGCGGCACCTATCCGCGCATACGCGCTGCGGTCAAACGCGCCGCCGAAATCGGCTGAGTCATTCTGTGGGAGAGGAACGATGAACAGTCCCGTATCGCGTCGCGGGTTTCTCAAGGGCAGCGCACTGTTAAGCGGCGGCTTGATGGTGGCGTTCGTGATGCCCGGGGCCAATCGCTTTGCCCGCGCGGCAGAAAATCAGAACAAGACCTTCGCGCCCAACGCGTTCCTGCGCATCGCGGCGGACAACAGCGTCACCGTGCTGCTCGGTCATTCGGAAATGGGCCAGGGCATCTGGACCGGCCTGACCATGCTGATCGCCGAAGAACTGGATGCCGACTGGTCGAAAATCCGCGTTGAGCACTCGCCAGCCTCGGCGGCCGATTACGGCTTGCCGGCATTTGGCGGCATGCAGATCACCGGAGGCTCGACGTCGACCTGGATGGAATTCGACCGCTACCGACTGGCCGGGGCGACGGCGCGGCAGATGCTGGTGGAAGCCGCAGCGAAACGCTTCAACGTCGCGCCGTCGACGATTCGCACGGAGTCCGGCGTGGTCATCGCCGGGAATCAACGCGCGACCTACGGCGAACTGGCCGATGCCGCCGGGCAACTGCCGGTGCCGGATCCGAAAACCATCACCTTCAAGGAGGCCAAGGACTGGAAAGTCATCGGCAAACCGACCAAGCGCCTCGATACCCCGGAAAAGATCACCGGCCGCGCCAGGTTCGGCATGGACGTGCAGTTCGAGGGCCTGATGACCGCGATGGTCGCCCGCGCGCCGGTGTTCGGTGCCACGGTGAAATCCTTCGAAGGCGCCGCAGCGCTGGCCATTCCCGGCGTGCACAAGGTGGTGCAGGTGCCCAGCGGCGTGGCGGTGGTGGCCGAGCATTTCTGGGCGGCGAAGCTGGGCCGTGATGCGCTGAAGGTCGATTGGGACCTGGGGCCGCTGGCCGACATGAGCAGTGAAAAACTGCTGGAGAGTTTCCGCAAACTGGCGGCGACGCCGGGCACTTCCGCCACTCAGGCGGGGGACGCCAAGGCCAATTTCGGCAAAGCCGCGAAGAAAATCGAGGTCGAATACAGCGTGCCGTATCTGGCCCACGCGCCGATGGAACCGCTCAATTGCACGGTGAAAATCAGCGCCGGCAAATGCGAGATCTGGACTGGTACGCAATTTCAGACGCTGGACCAAATGGTCGCCAGCAAGATTACCGGGCTCAAGCCCGAGCAGGTCGAAATTCACACCGAATTCCTCGGCGGTGGTTTTGGTCGCCGCGCCAATCCGACCTCGGATTTCGTCGCCGAAGCCGTGCAAGTGGCGAAAGCTGCGGGCCTGCCGGTGAAAACCGTGTGGGCGCGCGAAGATGACATTCGCGGCGGCTACTACCGCTCGATGTACCTGCACAAGGCGCAGGTCGGGCTGGGCGCCGATGGTTTGCCGATGAGCTGGCAGCATGTGCTGGTGGGGCAGTCGATCATGGCCGGGACGATGCTTGAGGCGACGATGGTCAAGAACGGCATCGATGCCACCTCGGTCGAGGGCGTGGCCGACAGTCCGTATATCAAGGATCTGCCTCATCATCAGGTCGACCTGCATTCGCCGCAGACCGGCATCAATGTGTTGTGGCTGCGTTCGGTGGGCCATACCCACACGGGTTTTGTCATGGAATCGCTGATCGATGAACTGGCGACGGCGGCGGGCAAGGATCCGGTGGAATACCGGCGAACGTTGCTCAAGACGCACCCGCGCCACCTCGGCGTGCTCAATCTGGCGGTGGAGAAGGCCAATTGGGGCGCACCGTTGCCGGACGGGCATGCTCTGGGCGTGGCGGTACACGAGTCGTTCGGCAGCTACGTGGCGCAGGTCGCCGAGGTGTCGCAGGACAATCTGGCGATCCGCGTGCATCGGGTGGTCTGCGCGGTGGACTGCGGCATTGCGGTGAATCCGCAGAGCATCGCCGCGCAGATGGAATCGTGCATCACCTTCGGTCTCGGCATGGCCTTGCACAGCAAACTCACCGTCAAGGACGGCGGCGTCGTGCAATCCAACTATCACGATTATCAGGTGTTGCGGCTCAACGAAATGCCGGTGGTGGAAGTGCATATCGTCCCCAGCAGCGAAAAACCCGGCGGCATCGGTGAGCCCGGCGTGCCACCGACCGCGCCGGCCGTGGCCAACGCCGTGTTCGCCTTGACCGGGCAACGCCTGCGCGAACTGCCACTGCAACTGTCGGGGGTGTGAGATGAAACGACATCTTGTGTTGGGCACCGTCGTTTTGCTCGGTCTCGGTGGCTACGCCTCGGACCTGTTTGCCGAGGATCAGGAAGCTCTGAAAGCCTTTGGCACGGTGCAGAAAGTCTTTCAGAGCCCGCGCTGCCAGAATTGCCACATTCCCGGCGATTCGCCGTTGCAGTTCGACGCCGGCATCCCCCACGCGATGAGCGTGGTGCGCGGCATGGACGGCAAGGGCGCCGCCGGTTTGCCTTGCGCGACCTGCCACGCCGAAAGCAACCCGCCGGCCAGTTACGGCCCTCACGCGCCGCCGGGTGCGCCGCACTGGAGCCTGCCGCCGGCGGCGCACAAAATGGCCTGGATCGGCCTGCCCTCGGACAAGCTCTGCGCGATGATCAAGGACCGCGCGAGCAATGGCGACCGGGATTTCGCCGCGCTGTTAAAACACGTCAGCGAAGACAAACTGGTGCTCTGGGGCTGGAATCCCGGGGCAGGGCGCGCACCGGTGCCAGTGCCGCACGATATTTTCGTCGCGCAATTCAAACTCTGGGCCGATGCCGGCGGGCCGTGTCCGGTGGCGCAAATGTGATGCCCCGACGATTAAGCGCTACGCTGAACGCATGACTGTCTACGGAGTGTGCGCATGCTGGTGCCCGGAAAACCTGCCAATGAAGCTGCACGTATCGACGCGCTGCATGGCCTCAACCTCGACTCGGCGCCGGAGGAGCGCTTTGATCGTCTGACGCGGCTGGCCAAGCGCTTGTTCAACGTGCCGATCGCCCTGGTCACGCTGGTCGACACGGATCGCCAGTGGTTCAAGTCCTGTGTGGGTCTGGATGTCAGCGAGACGTCCCGCGATGTCTCGTTCTGCGGTCATGCGATTCTGCAGAACGAGCTGATGCTGGTGCCCGATGCGCTGGAAGATCTGCGCTTCCATGACAATCCGCTGGTTACCGGTGCGCCGAATATTCGCTTTTACGCCGGGTACCCACTGACCGTGCCGGACGGTAACAAAATGGGCACCTTATGCCTGATTGATACCAAACCTCGCCATCTTGATGACGAAGAGCGCGCGCTGCTGCGTGACCTCGCGGAGATGGCCGAGCAAGAGTTGATGGCGGTGCAGATGGCGAGCATGGATGAGTTGACGCTGTTGTCCAATCGCCGTGGTTTCAAGCAACTGGCCCAGCATGCACTGGATGCCTGCGCGCGCCTGAACCGGCCGGCGACGCTGCTGTTTTTCGACCTCAACGACTTCAAGCAGATCAACGATCTGTACGGCCATGCCGAAGGCGACAGTGCACTGAAGACCTTCGCCGATGTGTTGCGCATTGCCTTTCGTGAAAGCGACGTGGTCGGACGCCTGGGCGGCGATGAGTTCGTCGCATTGCTGACTGGCTCCAGCCACGTTGAAACCACGCGGATCATGGCCCGGCTCAAGGAAATCCTCGAAGAGCGCAACGCCACGCTGCACCGTGGTTATGCGATTCGTTTCAGCGTCGGCCAGATCGAATACGACCCCACGCGCCACGAAACCGTTGATCGGCTGCTCGCCGATGCGGATGGCGCGATGTATGCGCACAAGCAAGCTCTGAAAGGCTGTTAGCACCGGCACCATCGCGGGCGAGCCAGCTCCCACAGACTCCCTTGAATCCCGTGGGAGCGGGCTTGCTCGCGATGGCGGTGGGTCAGGCAATTTGATGCTGGCTGGTCGAATGTCTTCGCGAGCAGGCTCGCTCCCACAGGTTTCGATGGCGCGGAGGATTTTTCAGTTCAGCACCATCTCTGTGGGAGCGAGCCTGCTCGCGAAGGCGTCAGCCGATTCATCGCCGGATTCGCCAGTGCTCAGCGCTTGGGCGGGCTCAGCTTCTGGTAAAACGCCAGCCATTTCTCGTGACTGGCCGCGGCATCCTCGAGTTCGGGCATGCGCAACGCGTCTTGCAAGGCTTTCGCTTCATAAGCATCGAACAGATGGCGGACGGCGGTGCTGGCAATGGCGTTGACTCTGTTGGAGGCGAAGGTATCGGGCACGGCGGTGCGTGCCTGTTGCGCCAGTGGTGCGCCCTCAATATCGAGGCGAGTGATAAACGCCTTGCAGGTGGCGTTCAAGCGAGGCTGGGAGCCGTTTTTGTAGGCTTCGGCGTCGAGGGGCAGCGTTTTCGCCGCTTCTTTCGCCACCGATGGTTTGAGTAATGCGATGTCGATATCGCGACGCAGCACCACTTCATCTCTGCTGGTGAAAATCTCGAAGACTCTGGTTGGCCGCCCATGCAGCAGTGCCAATATGCCAAACGGCGCCGTGCCGGCCTTGGCAAGTTCGTCCGTGGCTGCCGATACTGGCCGCAGGGCGAGCAATTCCAGCGTGTTGTCTTCGAGGTCGAGCCGTTGCGCCAACGGCAACCGGCAGAACGCCTCCTTGAGAATCGCGACATGCGCGTCCTTCATATGCTTGAGGCGCGCCGCCAGCGCTGCATGAAAAGCGCTTGCCACGTTGTTCAGTCTGGGCAGCGAGGCAATCATCGATGGCAGTTGCAATTGTGCATTGCTCGATTGCCATCCCTGCATGTCACCCGTTAGCTTGCCGGCGATGTGTAATTGGCTCAGGGAATAATGTGGCCCGGTTGTATCAGCGTCCGAGGCTGGAACAAACAGCGCCTTCTCTGTCAGGTGAGGGGAAGCAGCGAAGATCTTGCGCAGATCGGCGAGGGCAATAGTGGCGGGAGTGGGCGGTGACGACTGGAAGGCCCGGCGGTAAAAATCGTAAATCAGACGATTGTGGTTGCGAAAGAGCAGATCGGCTTGCTTGAGCGTGGCGGCGTCATAGACCGTGACTTGAAAATCGGCATCGCGCTGGATCAGCCCTCGTGCAACCGCCCAGTCCACTACAACCGAGGCACACGGCTCCTCGCGCAGAAACTTGTAGAAATCAGCCGGCGCCGGGCCCTTCGTCAGCTCGCGCAATTGCTCGTAGGTCATCAAGCGCGCCGCGCCCGGCAGGCGTCTTTCGATATACAGCACGACCTGTTTCAGCCTCACCCAGCGCAGGCAACTCATATAAGGCAGTGATCGAGGAATGCCCCGGAGGAGAAACTCCGGCGAGATGCCGGACAATAACAGGTGGGTCGCCAATGTCTTGTTCTTGACCAGTGCGAGTTGGGGTTGCCGGTCGATGAACCGGCGCACTTCGTCATAACTGTCGCCCCAGAAATCACTGCCCTCCAGGCGCTGGGCGACGATTCGGTTTATATCCTCACCGGCGCTCGGTTCCAGGTTGAGAATCAATGCAGCGAGCAACAGCCGTTCGCGGTTGGTGGCCAGAAGGCGTTTTTTGTGAGACGGCGCTCCGAGGTTCTTCACCAACTGATTGCCCAGCGTCCGTGCGCGCGACGTGATCAGGATACGACTGATCAGGTAGTCGGCTTTTGCCTTGAGGGTATTGAGCGGCAGATCGGTGTCGACCCCTTCACTGAGGTAGTCGATCAGTGGCGGCGAGTCTTCGGGCAAAAAAGCCTGGGTGGTGTCGATGATGCTCTGACGTTGCTGCGCGGTGAACCGCTCGGTCTTCGTCCAGGGTTGACCCAGCAGATACCACTGATTCATGTGCCCGGGACGCATGTGCAGATTGATCTTGTCCCATTTCGCCAGGGAGAGGGCTTGCTCGACAGTTTTTGGCAACGGTAGCTCGTAGAAACGCAACATCTGCCCGAGGGTGACTTTACCGCTCGAGCGCAGGGCGCCGCCGGCTTCGCCTGCCTGAGCTTTAAGCTGGTCGCGATGAAGTTTCAGATCGGAATGTTTTTCCACCTCAGTCGTCAGGTTGACCCAGCCTTTGGCGCTGGCCGTGCCGACATGGCCTGACTCGGTCACCAGCAATTGACTGTCGGCGGGTAACCCGTGCTGTTGCAAGATGGCTTGAAAATCCGCATTGGAGCTGAATATCTGCAAGCGCTCCTGGCCCTGCGCCATCTGCACCGCGAGCGTGGAATGCGGATGGGGCTCGCTGAATTCCTCGTAATCGATTCTGGCTTTGGGTGCCTTGTTCCAGCTCAAAACTTCCAGGCGTCGCACAATATGCCGGGCGTCCTCCAGATCGCCGAAGTCTTCGCGATAGCTGCGGATGGGGGTGCCGGTCTGCACGTAATCACTGACGTAGGGCAGCTCAGGCCAACTGTGCTGTCGCAGGCGTTGCGCAAGCGCTCTGGCTTGTCCCGCATCTTCCGGCAGCGCAAATTCATAGCGACGCAGCAGCTCGCCCAATTTCAGGCGCGGGCCTCTGACAGGAGCGGAAACAGAGGCCGAAGCAAGCGTTACCGGCGTATCGAGAAAGCCTCGTTGCTCGAACGGATCGCTCGCCAGCAACACCGCATCGATCTGATCGGCGATCGCCCGAAAGTCCTCCAGTTGCGCGTTGCGTTCCTTCACCACAGCCGACGTGCTGTGGCCGTTCTCATCGATGGCAGCCAGCCCGCTTTTCTTCAGTTCGGTGAGGATGACGCGGGCCTGAATCTGGTTTTGCGGTTCCGGGTAACCGTAGAACGCCAGCACCACTTGCCGTGGAAAGCGATACAGCGGGTTGGCGGACTTGCCGCCGATATAAGGCAGGCCCAACCCGGCAGGGTCGATGCGTTGGGAAATCGATTGCAGCATCGGCGCCACCTGCCACCAGCCAGAGTCGTCCTCCAGGGTGAAGGTGCGTACGTCGGAGGTGCCATTCGCTGGTGTGCGCGCTTGCAGAATGTCGCCTTTGATTTGCAAGGTATCCAGGTCGATGTGAAAGCCACTGGCCCAGTCGAGAAACTCAGGGCGTTCGAGGGCGGTCCAGTAAAGCTCCATCCATTCGCGCAGCAGGCATGGACGAGGAACCTCCAGCGTGCGCGCCGGCGTGGCGGCGGTGACCACCGGTACGGCGGTCAATTCTGCGATGAGATTGTGGATCAGCGTCTGTTCATGTACCGGTGTGTCGTTCATCTGCGCCTCCCTGGCGGCTGATAAGCATCGAGCGGCGAGTATCAAAGGCAGGGCAGGGTCGGTGGCGGTACATATGTAGTGCGGCGACCTTTTCTGCAGGCATAAAAAAACCCGCCGGATCGGGCGGGTTTTTTAACGGCTACAGGAAGATCACTCTTCGATGTTGCCCATCGCGGTGGTGTTGAAGCCGCCGTCGACGTACATGATTTCACCGCTGATGCCCGACGCCAGGTCGGAGCACAGGAAGGCGCCGGCGTTGCCGACTTCTTCGATGGTGACGTTGCGGCGCAGCGGAGTCTGCGCTTCGTTGGCAGCCAGCATCTTGCGGAAGTTCTTGATGCCGGAAGCAGCCAGGGTGCGGATCGGGCCAGCCGATACGCAGTTGACGCGGGTGCCGTCCGGACCGAGGGAACCGGCCAGGTAACGGACGCCGGCTTCCAGCGAAGCCTTGGCCATGCCCATCACGTTGTAGTTCGGCATGGTGCGCTCGGCGCCCAGGTACGACAGGGTCAGCAGGCTGCCGTTGCGGCCTTTCATCATTTCGCGGCCGGCCTTGGCCAGGGCCACGAAGCTGTAGGCGCTGATGTCGTGAGCGATGCGGAAACCTTCACGGGTAGTGGCTTCGGTGAAGTCGCCGTCCAGTTGGTCGCCCGGGGCGAAGCCGACGGAGTGGACGATGCAGTCCAGGCCGTCCCACTTCTTGCTCAGCTCTTCGAAGACCTTGGCGATTTCTTCATCGCTGGCCACGTCGCACGGGAAGCACAGCTCAGGGCTCGAACCCCAGCCTTGTGCGAACTCTTCGACGCGACCCTTGAGTTTGTCGTTCTGATAAGTGAAGGCAAGCTCAGCGCCCTCGCGATGCATGGCGGCAGCGATGCCGGATGCGATGGACAGCTTGCTGGCGACACCGACGATCAGTACGCGCTTACCGGCGAGAAAACCCATGTGTTGCTCCTCTTT
>NZ_RCOA01000014.1:0-47531 GCF_004307585.1 Pseudomonas sp. Sample_20
AGACCACCTTTCGAGAGACAAACGGGGACAGGCCACCTTCAAATTCGCGTCGAGCGTAAAAGCGGCGGTGACCTGCAGCTCGATGCCGTCGCAACATCTATTTGTCCTCGGCCGGAGATGAATACAACGTCGAAACCCATAGCAAGGACGGCAAGAAACGTGTCCATGAACAGGACGACCACACTGTTCAGAAAGCCGCCGAGTTCATCGCCGGCGGCGACGTAAAAACCAGTTCCGGCCGTGACACCACACTGGTCGCGAGCAAAATCAGCGCAGGCAATGAAGCCTACGTCTACGCCGGTAACGACCTCAATCTGCTGGCCGCGCAGAATAGGGACCACACGCTCTATGACATGAAGGAGAAGGGCGGTTTCGGCAACCTGAAACTCCAGCGCGACGAAGTCACCCAGGTCACCCACGTCGGCAGCGAAATCAAGACCGGCGGCAACCTGTCTCTGGTCAGCCTGGGCGACCAGCATTACCAGGTGGCCAAACTCGACAGCGGCAAGGACATCCTCCTCGACAGCGGCGGCGCCATCACCTTCGAAGGGGTGAAGGATCTGCATGACGAGAGCCATACCAAAACCAACAACAACGCCGCATGGGTCTCGGCCAAGGGTCGCGGCAACACCGACGAAACCCTGCGCCAGACGCAGATGATCGCCAAGGGCAACATCGTCCTGAAAGCGGTCGATGGGCTGAAGATTGATATCAAGGATGTGAGTCAGGAGTCCGTCAGCCAGACCATTGATGCGATGGTCAAGGCTGATCCGCAACTGGCGTGGTTGAAGGATGCGGAGGCTCGGGGAGATGTTGATTGGCGGCGCGTGAAGGAGATTCACGAGTCGTTTAAATACAGCAACTCGGGGCTTGGCCCGGCGTCCCAAATGATCATTGCGATCGTGATGGCTGCGGTTGTTGGACCGGCAGCTTTGACGGCGATGAGTGGGATGGGCACGTTCTGGGCGGCATCTTATGCTGCTGTAGCTACCGGAGCAGCGACAAATGCCGCCACCAGTTTTATCAATAACGGTGGCAACCTTGGCGCTGTATTCAAAGATGTAACGTCTTCTGATGCGCTGGCTGGCTATGTTATTTCAGGAGTAACTGCTGGCCTGACGGCGGGCTACTTCGACAGCATTCTCAAGACCACAACAAATCCGATAACCGGCCAAGTCATGACTGACTTGAGCAGTCTGGAAGGCATTGGCCGTTTCGCCGGTAACCAGCTGCTGCAGAACATGACTTCCACTGTTTTGGGCGCGACTTTCGGTCAGCACGCGGATTTCGGTAATGCGTTGACGGGCGCTCTGTTGAGTACTCTGAACGCCGCGGCATTCAATGCTGTAGGCGATTTTGCTGCTAAACAGGGCTGGAAAGACGGCAGTCTCGAAAAAATCGCATTGCACGCGGTTGTTGGAGGGTTGCTGACTGAAGCTGCGGGTGGCGATTTCAAAACGGGTGCATTGGCGGCGGGTGCAAATGAGGCTCTGGTTACACAGTTGGCGACGCTGGTCAAGAACGACAGCAACCTGTTGTCGATGTCCTCCCAACTAGTGGGTATCGCTGCGGCAGCCGTAAGCGACGGTAACCTTCAAGAGGGCGCGACTATTGCGAAGGACGCTACTAACTACAACTACCTTATGCACCACGAAATCGTGGAAATGCTGGATGAGCAGGCAAAATGCGCATCCGAGACGTGCAAAGCAGAAGTGCGAGAGCGTTATGCCAATCTGGATGAGCAGCGAAATGCGGAGTTGGGTAGCCTCTGTCAGAAAAACTTGAGTGCCTGCAAGCAGCTTTCGGATCAGCTCCTAGCCGATCAGCCAAAAATTCGCGAACTGGCAGAGCAGCTGAGGCTCAGTGGGGATATATGTGCAGCTGCAAACGTAGGCTGGATCATTACGGAGAATAACCAAACTGCGCAAAACACGATCATCAGAGAGATTGTAGTTCAGCGTGATGGTGAAAGCGCCGCGTTTTGGGCAGATGCCGCAGGCGTAGCCGCAGATGTCGCGGGCGGTGGTAAACCGGGCGGTAGCAAAGGAACGACCAAAAACAGCGCTTCTCATTCACCAGATGTCGACGGTAATCTTGGTGGGTCTGGAGGCGTAAAGGGCGCGGGTGATATTGTTGTGCGCAGCGATGACGATTTCAGTGCCACCGTGAATGGAAACGGAAAACCGAAAGCGCATCTTAACGAAAATGGCGATTTAGTTCCGCCAAATATAGACGGGACCGGTAGCGTTCAATCACATGTACGCGGTGGTAACGCTGAAAACTCGCCGTATATTTCTGTTACCGACCCGAGCACAACGTCAAACCCAAAAGATTACGGTACGAACAAAATTGAGATTGACGTAAAAAGATTGCAACAGGACATTGATTCCGGTGTATTGCCAAACACTAAATTTTTGACAAATCAGGAAGTGACAACGGAGTTGCAGACGAAAGTCGATGCGGCGCGTGATAAATTTACGAACAATCCCACGCCAAAAAATCAAACCTCATTAGACAGAGCAGAGACAGATTTGGCAAGCGCTGCGAGGGATGGGGAATGTTTGATCAAAGGTTGTGTTCCGGCTGACTACATTAAACCGGTGAAAAAATAGGTGAAGGCGATGGATCCCAAAACATACGAACTGCTCAATGGTATTCCGGAACACGCCGATTACGCTGTGGAGGCGGGTGACCTTGACCGAGAAGACATTTCAGAAGAAAGAATGGCCGCAGTGAGGCAACTGCTCAACAGTGGGAATGAAATGGAGCGTTTTCAGGCTTCTAAACTTCTCACCAGCTGGGGCGTCCATAACGGCTTGATAGTGCTGGAAGAATATATGCGTCGCCCAGAGATTATTGAGGGTATTTATACCCATAGACTCCATGGGTACGATGATACATATCGGCATATATTGATGGCAGTGACGATGTATTTCGCAAATGCCGCTGAGGTCAGTGGAAAGGAATTAGCGAGGCGTCAGGTATATGATGTGCTTTCAAAAATAATCGCTCTGGCCAACGAGAGGCCTTTTGAAATATCGGAAATATATTCTTTCGTGCATCGTGAAAAGTATTCAGAGTACCTACCGCTGCTGAAGCAGCATTTGATCGCAATGGTTGAACATCCGGAACTTCATCGGTGGAAAATCAAGGATGCCATTGGTTTGATAATGGAATTTGACGCTGATTTTGTCAGAGCCTTATTGTCTGAGAAAAATAAAATTCTGGAAAATTTTGTGAAAAAATAAAAAATCAAATTTTCTGTGAAAAAGAATAGGTGGGGGTAGGTCACGTTTAGAAAACACTCTAAAAACTTGGTCTGTCCCCATTTCTCACTATTGAAGGCGGGTCTGACATTTATAATCATTTTTTTGGGGCGGTAGCCCGTCTAATTACAACCCGGTGAAGGACGCATTTTCCTACATTCCCGGAGGGTATGGCCCTGCAGTATATAGTGGCGGGGATCTTGTGTTTTCAGTTGGAGCAGGTTTTGTAAAAGTATCTTTGAAAGTCATCGCTGCGGATGGCCTCAGGTGAACTTCCTTGTTTGGTGTGACTGTGGTGCGAAATAAAAAATATTGTGCTTTAGCTGATTATGTACTTAAGTCTGGCAGGGTTCGTTTGGACTGTATTCATGACGATTACTTTAGTTATGGTTTTCTTGTTGATGGCTGTTATGTATTTGTTTTTTGAACCGGATTTTGAAATGGTGTTTAAATAGTTGTGCCTGCCGTTGTCTATTCTCATGTCTGTATATTGGGCTTCCAGCAAACTTTCAAAAATCAAAGATTATGTTGAAGGGGCGTAAAGGGGCGGAACACGAGGCTGATCGAGCATTGGTTAGCTCGCTCCCTGGTTACTTGTCTCGATGACTTACGTTAGATAAAATGATTGATGATTTTTCATGAGTGTCTTTAAGACTTAGAGTCAGAAGTGGTTGACCAGATTAGTGCCGCGACCAATGGAAGTAATGTTTTTGGCGGCCCAAAGTTTGCTGTTGAAGTCGAGGCAATGATCGGTCGTCGTGTGCAGCGAGGGAGCCCGGGACGGCCGAAAAAATCTACCATTTAGTAAAAGGTGGGCTGTCCCCCTTTTTCCCAAGAAGAATTTTTAGAGTTTAAGAAATGACCATTGATCAAGAAGTTTTTGATGACCTGTGGGACGGCAAAAAAAGTATCGGTTTTTTTGTTCAGTCAGCTCAGTGCTACTGGGTTGTTGATGAAAAACGTAATTTTACGCTTGACGTTGACAAGAGTCTTAGAGCGTCATTGAGTAACGGAACTATGACGCAAGAGCAATACGAACGATCCTGCCTGAAATTCAGGAATGGAATCTTGAAGATGACAGCTGAGAACTTTCCTTCGTATCTTCAAGGGCCGAGTGTGAAGATTTTGTTGTCTTCCGAATTGCAAGGCTTTATTGGGGCTGAGTCGGATGTTTTCGAAAGAATTGAAAACTACTATCTCACAGGCGAAGGTCTGGATTCGGAATTGTTCAAAAATGCAAATGTCATACGCTCGCGGCTTCCTCTGTTTTACGTGAATTTTGATCGAAAGATTTTCATGCATGTGGATGACGGTCGATTTCATGAGGAGTATGTGCATCCGGGTTGGATTGCTGAATCTAGCGATTTCAGCTACTTGATTCCGTCACGAGAAAAGTATTGGGTGGATGCAGGTAAAGATTTTTGGAAAGTCCGTTTTTTATAAACTAAATGCTGATATTTAATATATTGGAGGGTAAATTGGCGCAGGCCACCTTTGAATCACCTTTCAATTCGTGTCGAACGTAAAAAAAGCGAAAAAAAGGGGACCGTCCCCTTTTGTCACCGGCGGCGGTACAAAAGGCGCTAGGAGTAACATTGAAATGATTTACGGCGATCCGTTTATATTCTCAATTCAGTTTGATGTAGTGAGGGATTGGACTGATTCAAGTTGTTTCTGGGTAAACGGCTTGTTTTCGTTGTTTGTTGGTGGGGAAAGGCTCCTTGATGTCGTGGATGTCGTCGAACTTAAAACTGCCGTGAACTTCTACGCAAAAATGGAATTTGAAAATATAGAGGAGGGCGATTCAGCGATTTCTGCAAAAGAATTATTTGCTTCCGCGCATCGTTATTTCTTCAAAGGGGAGTCCGCCATTTTAGAAGGCGTGCAAGATATGACGTGCACCTTCTTGGGGGACGCCGGTCTGTTTATTTATTTTCAAAAAACGGAGCATGCGGACAGGCTGGTCTGGAGTAAAGACTTTGGCAACCTTGTCCATGAGGCGTTGCTGCCTCGGGGGGCAGTGAATGGCGTAATTGAAGGTATTGATGAATTTTAGAGTTCGCAGCGGCATGGATGGGCAGAATGTCCTGATGTTCAAGTCCATTACTGTCTTTTGACTTTATTTAATGGTGGTTGTAGCGGGGCAGGTTTGTTGAGCCCGACAAATCTGGCCGCTACTCTTTGAAAGGGTAATAAAAATTGATTAAACCCGGACTTTTGCTGCCTTTTGTTTTCCTGATTGCAGGCTGCCATTCCAACGTCAGAGACTCTTCCCCCAGTCTTTTAAAGGAGGGTGTCCAACTTCAGCAAAAAACGGTAACACCAGATGCACAACACGCCAAAATCATCATGAAAGCGACAGGTTACACATACCCTGTCGAGTTCTCGGTTCGCCAGGCTTCAGATCCCGATCGGCGAATGGAAGTGCTGGGTACTGTGGTGGATTCCGGGCGGGGCAAGGTATTCGGCTGGATCGCCAAAGTCAGCGAAGCGGCCAATAGCGCCACGTTCAAGCACTTCCCTCAGTTGGAAACGCAAGCCAATGCCGACGAACCTTTCGAGGTGTCGGGGCGTTCCAACGGCATGGGCACTGGCAATACTTATAGCTGCGGGCCGCTGAACAGTACTTTTACCCCGGAGCGAAGCAAGGTCTACCTGGTGGAGTTTCAGTTTGTTGGGCAGGCTTGCGAGCAGCATGTTTACGATGTCACCCGGCCGGGTCAGCGTAGCCTCATCGGAACCTGAGCCATTTGAAATTAAATATTCATTTCCCTGACAACCTGATCTCCGATGACTTGCTCAGACAGCAACGGATTCCGTGTATTTGCAAGGTTTCAACGCAATTCGAAATTTCCTTCTCGGATACAGTCCCTGAATCATCCGGGATCGTATCGGGCTGGAGTCGTGAGGAACTGGAACGACGTGCGGTCGCCGGGGCGGGTGGTCAATACACCCACTATGCCAATGGTCTGATTACCTTGGGTAAAATTAGCGAAGGCTTGTACCAGATCATTGATCTTGAAATGTTCTACCGAAGTTTTGGTTGGTGCGCCGTTTTCCGAGATGGCCAATACGCACCCGCTGGCAATTTTTGGGACGACGAGCCGACGTAAAACTAAAACGCCCCGAACTCTGCCGGGGCGTTTTAATTTACCGGGCCGAGCCAGTAGGGGGTTACCGAAACGCCGGCACCACATCCCTGATAAACAACTCCAGCGATTTCTTCTTCTCTTCATGCGGCAAGCTGTTATCACACCAGAAACTGAACTCATCCACCCCCAGTTCCTGGTAGTACTTGATCCGCGGAATGATCTCTTCCGGCGTGCCGATCATCGCGGTCTTGTGCAGGCTTTCCAGCTCAAACTCCGGACGTCCGGCAAACTTCTCTTCCGGGCTCGGCGCGAGGAAGCCATTGACCGGTGTCTGCTTGTTACCGAACCACGCATCAAAGGTGCGATAGAAACGTGAGATCGCTTTCGCGCCGACTTTCCAGCCGTCCGGGTCGTCGGCGGTGTGCACGTGGGTGTGGCGCAGTACCATCAATTGCGGACGCGGCACGTCTGGGTTGTTGTCCAGCGCGGTCTGGAATTTGTTCTTCAGGTCGAGGACTTCTTCGTCGCCTTTCATCAATGGCGTGACCATGACGTTGCAGCCGTTGGCCACGGCGAAGTTGTGCGAGTCGGGGTCGCGGGCGGCGATCCACATGGGTGGGTTGGGCTTCTGGATCGGCTTCGGCACGCTGGTGGAGGTGGGGAATTTCCAGATGTCGCCGTCGTGGGCGTAGTCGCCTTGCCACAGGGCGCGGACCACCGGGACCATTTCGCGCAGGGCCTGGCCGCCGCTGGAGGCGGGCATGCCGCCGGCCATTCGGTCAAATTCAACTTGATAGGCGCCGCGTGCGAGGCCGACTTCCATGCGGCCGTTGCTGATCACGTCGAGCAGGGCGCATTCGCCGGCGACGCGTAGCGGGTGCCAGAACGGCGCGATGATGGTGCCGGCGCCGAGGTGGATGGTGGTGGTTTTCGCTGCGAGGTAGGCCAGCAGCGGCATCGGGCTTGGGGAGATGGTGTATTCCATGGCGTGGTGTTCGCCGATCCACACGGTGCTGAAACCGCCAGCCTCGGCCATCAGGGTCAGTTCGGTCAGGTCTTCGAACAGTTGGCGGTGGCTGACGCTTTCGTCCCAGCGTTCCATGTGTACGAACAGGGAAAATTTCATGACGCTACCTCGAGTCTTTTGTAATTGGCCGGTCGTGTGCGGGCCTGTCGAACTGACGTGAGCGCTGTGCGCTCGCGAGTCTTCTCACCATTCAGGCACGCCTTCGAGGACGGCTGTTCGGTTGATTGAATATTGGTATACCATAATACGGAATATCCGCAAAATATTTCTGACCGACACTTCGAACAAGGAAGGCGCAAGCAATGAACATAAAACAAAAACTGACTCTGGCGTTTGCGGTAATCGCCAGCCTGCCGGTGTTACTGGTGGCAGCGCTGATCATCCTCAATGTCCGCGAGGGCGCGCGCGACACCTTTACTGACAGCACCGGGCGCGAGGTGCGTCAGGTGGAAAACGCGATGCAGCTGTTTTTCGAGGGCATCAGCCAGAACGTTGCTTATCTGGCCGAGCATCCGCAACTGCAGAGCATCGACACCAGCCTTAAACGCTACCTGAGCAGCGACGCTGCGCAAGTGCCGATGGGGCCGCAGGATCAACAGCTGTTCAAGCTGTTCGACGGTCTGGCCAAGGCGCACCCGGCTTACACCTATCTATCTGTCGGCACCGAGCAAGGCGGTTATCTGTTCTGGCCGGGCGATGCGCAACTGGCCAACTACGATCCGCGCACCCGGCCCTGGTACAAAACCGCGATGGCCAATCCCGGCAAAACCCTGCGCACCGAGGCCTATTACTGGGCGGCGGATGACGTGGTGCTGGTGAGCACCGTACGCAGTTTCAACAACCAGTTGGGCAGCAATGCTGGCGTGGTCAATATCGATGTGTCGCTCAAGCAGTTGACCGACCTGGTCAAGCAGATCCGCCTCGGCGAGAGCGGTTATCTGATGTTGATGGAAGCCAACAACACCGTGCTGGTGGACCCAAGCGATCCGGCGCACAACTTCAAGAAACTCAGCGATCTCGGCGACGGTTATCAGCAACTGGCCGAGGCGGGCAAAGGGCTGGTCGAGGTGCAACTGGCCGGCGAGGATTACATGGCGCTGGTCTGGCCCTCGCAGGCGTTGGGCTGGCGGTTTGTCGGCTTGGTCAAGGCGAGCGAAGTGATGGCCGGGGCGACGCATTTGACCTGGCTGATCGGCGCGATCGCTGTGGTTTGCGCACTGTTGTTTGCAATGGCCGGCGCGTGGTTTGCCGGGTTGATGGTCAAGCCGATTCGTGGTGTCGCCAGCGGACTCGAAGGCATTGCCCAGGGCGAGGGCGATCTGACTGCGCGACTGGAAGTGCGCGGGCAGGATGAAACCGCGCAACTGGCCGGCTGGTTCAATCAGTTTCTGGAAGCGATTCGTACGTTGATTCAGCGCATCGGCCAGGCAGCGGGGCAGATTCACAGCAGCTCTGGCAGCGCCACTGAAGTCTCGGCGGAAATGGCCGATGTCGCTTCGCGTCAGCGTGAGGCGGTGGACATGGTTTCTACGGCGTTTCACGAAATGGTCGCCACTTCCAACGAGGTTGCGCGCTCGTGCAGTCAGGCGGCCGACTCGGCAGACAACGGTCAGCGTCAGGCTCACATCGGGCAGCAGCAGATCGACGCGGCGGTGAGCAACGTCGGGCGCTTGAGTCAGGAGATCGGCCACAGTGCCGAGTCGATGCAGCAACTGGAGCAGGACAGCAACGACATCCAGTCGATCCTCGGCACCATCCGCTCGATTGCCGAGCAGACCAATCTGCTCGCGCTCAACGCCGCCATTGAGGCCGCGCGCGCTGGTGAACAGGGCAGGGGCTTTGCCGTGGTCGCTGATGAAGTCCGGGCGCTGGCCAAACGTACCTCGGATTCCACCGGTGAGATTGACGCACTGCTCGGCAATCTGGCGCGGCGCACCCACCAGATGGGCAAGCAGATGCACGCCAGCCTTGAGGTGTCACAGGAAACCGTGGTGTCGATCAACGAGGCACGGGCGAGTTTTGAGTTGATCCGTGAATCGGTCGACGTGATCCGCGACATGAACACGCAGATCGCCACGGCGGCGGAGGAACAGCATCAGGTGGCGGAGGACATCAATCGGCACATCAGCCAGATTCATGGCGATGCGCAGTTGGTGGCGAGCCTGGCGGATTCGACTCGGCAGGATGCGCAGAACCTGACGGCGTTGTCGCAGACGTTGAATCAGTTGGTGAGCCGGTTTAGGACCTGAAACGGTCGCCCAGGCAACACCAAAACCTGTGGGAGCGAGCAGGCTCGCTCCCACATGGGATATCCGAGATCTGGTGAAATCACGCCACAACCGGCAACGCACCCATCTTGCCGTGGCAATACACCAGCGGCCCGGCGACCTGCTCGGGGACGATCAGGTTCTTCACCGCGCCGACCATGATCGCGTGGTCGCCACCTTCGTATTCACGCCACAACTCGCACTCGATCACCGCCGTCGCATTGGCGAGGATCGGGTTGCCCAGTTCGCTCAAAGTCCACTCGATGCCCTGCGCCTTGTCCTTGCCTTTGCGGGCGAAGGCATAGGCCTCGCTTTGCTGCACGCTGGACAACAGGTGAATCGCAAAGCGTTTGTTCTTGATCAGCACGGGATAAGAGTCGGAGCTGTAATTGGGGCAGAACAGCACCAGCGCCGGGTCCATCGACAACGAGCTGAACGCGCTGGCGGTCAGGCCGACGATCTGGCCGTCGTCGTCCAGCGTGGTGATGACGGTGACGCCGGACGGGAACGAGCCCATGACTTGTTTGTAAATGGCAGCATCGATCATTGGGTGGTCCTCGAGTGGTGTGACGCGGTTTTTATGGTTTGCAGGTCTGATGGTATACCGTAATACATATCTTGCAAGAGCTTTTCTGGTGAACCGATAAACGTGCCACTTTCGTCGGAAACTCAGTGTTTACGGGGCTTTCAGCTAGCCGGTCAGGGGTGGGATCAGCGAGGATAGCGGATCAGACAGCGACAGAATCAGCGGATCAGGCTTGTGCAAAGTTTGGAATACCATAATATGGTCTGCATCTGAGGGGCGACCCAAGAGTCCTCCCGGTTTGGCTTCATACAAAGATAAAAACAGACAAACTCGAGTTCATGCATATGTCCCAGATGTCCCGGCAAGATCCGTTGATCGAGAATCATACGGTCGATTACGTCCCACTCGCGGAACGCCACGGGAAGGCCCGCGATCTGTTCACTCTTTGGTTCAGCACCAACATCGCGCCACTGCCCATCGTCACCGGCGCCATGGTGGTTCAGGTGTTCCACCTCAATCTGTTCTGGGGGCTGCTGGCGATTGCCCTGGGGCACATGATCGGCGGCGTGGTGATTGCGCTGGCCTCGGCGCAGGGCCCGCGCATGGGCATTCCGCAAATGGTCCAGAGTCGCGGTCAGTTCGGCCGCTATGGCGCGCTGCTGATCGTGTTCTTCGCAGCGCTCATCTACATCGGTTTCTTCATTTCCAACATCGTGCTGGCCGGCAAATCCATCGTCGGCATTGCCCCGTCAGTGCCGGCACCGCTGAGCATTCTGATCGGCGCGCTGGCCGCCACGGCGATCGGTGTGATCGGCTACAACTTCATCCATACGCTCAACCGCATCGGCACCTGGGTGATGGGCGGCGCGTTGCTCGCCGGGTTCATCTACATCTTCGCCCATGACTTGCCGGCGGACTTCCTGACGCGCGGCAGTTTCAATCTCTCCGGTTGGCTGGCGACGGTGTCGCTAGGGATCATCTGGCAGATCAGCTTCTCGCCGTACGTCTCCGACTATTCGCGATATCTGCCAGCAGACATCGGTATCGCCAAACCCTTCTGGGCGACGTATCTGGGCGCGACGCTGGGCACGATTCTGTCGTTCAGTTTCGGCGCGGTGGCGGTACTGGCGACGCCGGAAGGCACTGAAGCGATGGCGGCGGTCAAGCAGTCCACCGGCTGGCTGGGGCCGATTCTGATGGTGCTGTTTCTGCTCAACATCATCAGCCACAACGCGCTGAATCTGTACGGCGCGGTGTTGTCGATCATCACCTCGATCCAGACTTTCGCCAGCCAGTGGACGCCGAGCATCAAAGTGCGCGTGGTGCTGTCGAGCGTGATCCTGGCGGGATGCTGTGTGGTCGCCCTTGGCGCTTCGGCAGATTTCATTTCCGAATTCATCGGGCTGATTCTGGCGCTGTTGTTGGTGTTGGTGCCGTGGGCGTCGATCAACCTGATCGACTTCTACCTGATCAAGCGCGGTAACTACGACATCACCTCGATCTTCCGCGCTGACGGCGGGATCTACGGGCGCTTCAACCTGCACGCGATCATTGCCTACTTCATCGGCATCATCGTGCAGTTGCCGTTTGCCAACACCTCGCTGTACGTCGGGCCCTACGCCAATCTGGTGGAAGGTGCCGACCTGTCGTGGCTGGTTGGCCTGGTGGTCACCGTGCCGTTGTATTACTGCCTGGCAACTCGCGGTCAGGCGCAGCAGAGCAGGGCGGCCAGACTCGGCTATACCGACTGATCCCAACGGCAACACAGCAATGCCCGGCCCAGCGCCGGGCATTTTTGTTTGCGTATCTCGGCGGTCAAGCAAATTGGCCATATCGATCCCCTTTTGGCCTGCCGCCTACTGTCATCGCGCTACGCTGTCAGCAAGAATCGAAACCATAACAACAGGCTCGACCTTTTTTGCCCTTGGCTATCGTTACAGCCACTGCCGTGTACAGAACATAAAAACCATCGATCTCACGTCGCATTCGGGGAAACAACCATGGTCACGATCAAACGCATTCTGGGCGCCACCGTGTGGGGCCTGACGCTGCTGGCCAGCGCCGTCCAGGCCGAGCAGCGCGAACTGCGGGTGTACAACTGGGCGGATTACATTCTGCCGTCAGTGCCCAAGGACTTCGCCGAGCAAAGCAAGATCAAAGTGACCTGGGACACCTTCGACACCAACGAATCCCTGGAAGCCAAACTGCTCACCGGCAACTCCGGTTACGACCTGGTAGTGCCGTCCAATCAGTTCATCGAAACCCAGATCAAGGCCGGCGTGTTCCAGAAACTCGACAAGTCGAAATTGCCGAACTGGCAGCACCAGGATCCGGCGTTGCTCAAGTTGCTCGACGCCAACGACCCCGGCAACCAGTACGGCGTGCCATACATGTACGGCACCGTGCTGATCGGCTTCAACCCGGCCAAGGTCAAGGCTGCCCTGGGCGACAACGCGCCGGTGGACAGTTGGGATCTGGTGTTCAAGCCCGAGAACATGGAAAAGCTCAAGGCCTGTGGCGTGGCGATGCTCGATTCGCCGTCGGAAATCCTGCCGCTGGCCCTGCATTACCTCGGCCTCGATCCGAACAGCCAGAACCCGGCGGACTATGAAAAGGCCAAGGCCTTGATGATGAAGATTCGCCCGTACGTGACCTACTTCAACTCGGCCAAGTACATGACCGACATCGCCAACGGCGACATCTGCGTGGCGATCGGTTATTCCGGCAGCTTCTACCAGTTCGGCAATCGCGCTAAAGAAGCGGGCAACGGCGTGGTGGTCGACTGGCGTCTGCCGAAGGAGGGCGCGCCGATCTGGTTCGACACCTTCGCCATTCCGAAGAGCGCGAAGAACGTCGCCGAGGCCCACGAATTCCTCAACCACTTGCTCGACCCGAAAGTGATCGCACCGATCAGCGATTTCCTTGGTTACCCGAATGCTAACAAGGACTCGATGCCGCTGGTCAACAAGGACATCACCGACAACCCCAACCTGACCCCGACCAGCGAAGCGCTGAAAACCCTGTATGTGGTGCAGCCGTTGCCGCAGAAAATGGAGCGGGTGCGCACGCGGGTGTGGACGAGTATCAAGTCCGATAAATAAGAGCACCGCACTTCAAATGTGGGAGCGAGCCTGCTCGCGAAAGCGGGGTGTCATTCAACTTCTACGTTGAATGATCCGGCGTATTCGCGAGCAGGCTCGCTCCCTCAGGTGGGGTTGGGTGGTGTCATTCGGTGCGGCGTTCAGCCTCGCGGGTCGTCACCAGGCTCAACAGCACCGACCCGAGAATCACCGTCCCGACGATTGCCAGCGACCATTCCACCGGCATGTGGAACCACGGCATCAGCACCATCTTGCCGCCGATGAACACCAGCACGATCGCCAGCCCGTATTTGAGCAGGTGAAAGCGATCAGCCATGTCCGCCAGCAGGAAGTACAGCGCGCGCAGACCCATGATCGCGAAGATGTTCGAAGTGAAAACAATGAACGGGTCGGTGGTGACGGCGAAGATCGCTGGAATGCTGTCGACCGCGAACATCAGGTCGCTGGCCTCGATCAGCACCAGCACGAGGAACATCGGTGTTGCCCAGCGCACGCCGTTCTGCAGGATGAAAAACTTCTCGCCATGAAAGCCACTGGTGATGCGCATATGCCCGCGCACCCAACGCAATAACGGATTCTTTTCCAGATCCGGTTGATGATCAGCGAACACCAGCATCTTGATCCCGGTGATGATCAGGAACACACCGAAGGCATACAGCAGCCATTCGAACTGCGACACCAGCCACACACCGGCAAAAATCATGATCGCGCGCATCACAATCGCGCCGAGCACGCCGTACAGCAGCACCCGCCGCTGCAATTCCGGCGGTACGGCGAAGTAGCTGAAGATCATCACGAAGATGAACATGTTGTCGATCGACAGCGACTGCTCAATCAGATAGCCGGTGAGGAATTCCAAGGTTTTCTGCCGGGCGATTTCACCGCCGAATTCACCGTGCAGATACCACCAGAGCAACCCGGCAAAACTCAGCGCCAACAGGCACCAGGCAACCACCCAGGCCGACGCTTCCCGCACCGAAACCCGGTGCGCCTTGCGCCCGCCGAAGACAAACAAGTCCAGGGCCAGCATGGCCAGAACGAAGACGATGAAGGCGCCCCACATCCAGGGTTCGCCGATATTGATGTTCGTGGCAGGCATGGCACGCTCCCCTGTCTTTGGTTTGAATTGAATCAGACGGGGGCCATGCTAGCGACGCATTTGTGGCAAAGAAAAATCGTTTATTTCTGAGGGTTGGTTCGAGAAAAACGAAGTGTCCTACCTCGGGGCACTTTGGCATTTCATTGGAGCATTCCTGCATCGAAAGTACCGCTGATTGGCGAATCCAACTTCCAGCGATACCGCATCACAGAATTCAGGTTGATATCGAGGGGATATATGGATCAAAGCTCTCCCGTTGCCAGCAGGAATATATCTGCAGTGACCGTGTAGGGGGTTGATTCATAAACGATCTCGAACTCGAGAGTTGCTTTAACTGATTTCCGGCTGTCGTCTACATCGTAAGTAACATTACCTCCCTTGACGCTAACTCCGTAGACCATAAAAACAACTGAATGCTTGCCGGGGCCATAATCCTCGAGTTTATACGTGCCGCTTTTAAGCTCCCGTGGAGTAAGTAATGTCAACTGGTAGAAGTTCTGCGAGGTTTGATGGCGCCCAATGATGCTGCGCGAGTCTTCTGTGAAGGAGGCGTACCAGGTATGCGTTGTTTCAAACTTTTTAAGGGGCGGAAAATTTTCTGGGAACGTTACGTCGAAGCGCTCGCCTGCGGCGATCTTGTGCGGCAGATCCTGTGGCTTGTCTTCGCTGTCGAGTCCAAGTTTTTTGTTCTTGGTCAGGTCGGTCATGATCGAATCTCCTGATAAAAATGCGTTCCGTTTTTTTGGCAAACCGGCTTTTCCGCCGGTTGGGAGATTCAATTTACGCTTCGGTTTGTGTGCTAACTACTGACAGACCTGACAGGCGCAAAATTTTGATGAATATGGTAGCGAAGTGTCGGGCGATGAGTTCCCTCGTATACAAACAGGCCATTGGCACATGCCTCA
The DNA here is from genome assembly GCF_004307585.1 of Pseudomonas sp. Sample_20. Taxonomy (NCBI): domain Bacteria; kingdom Pseudomonadati; phylum Pseudomonadota; class Gammaproteobacteria; order Pseudomonadales; family Pseudomonadaceae; genus Pseudomonas; species Pseudomonas sp. Sample_20. The sequence goes on from NZ_RCOA01000014.1 coordinate 15,284, forward strand.
GCGGAAAAACTCCCCCGGCGTCTCGCCAAACTGCTGACGAAACGCTGCGATAAACGCCGATGTCGAGTCGTATCCACAAGCCAGCGCAACGTCGGTCACACGCTCGCCTTTTTCCAGCGGGGTCAGGGCGCCGAGCAAGCGCAAGCGCTGGCGCCAGGCGCGGAAGGTCAGGCCGGTGTCGCGCAAAAACAGCCGCGTCAGAGTCTTTTCGGTGACACCGAATTTTTCGCTCCAGTGGCTCAGCGTGGTCTGCTGCTCCGGGTGTTGCTCCAGGCTCTGATAGATCTGCTTCAGGCGCGGGTCTTGCGGGAGCGGCAGCATCAAGTCGATGGTCGGCGCGTCGGCCAATTGATCAAGGATCACCTGGGCCAAGCGTCCGTCAGGGCCGCTTTCGTCGTATTCCACTGGCACCTGACTGAAGGCGCGAATCAACTCCCTGAGCAAATCGCTGACGCCGAGCACATGGCAATGTTCAGCCGCCCAACCGGTGACGCTGCTGTCGATGTACAGGCTGCGCATTTCCGTATGCGGTGCGCTGAACACCCGGTGCGGCACGCCGGCCGGAATCCACACCGCACGCTCCGGCGGCGCGACGAATCGGCCGGCGCTGGTCTGCACTTCGAGCACGCCTTGAATCGCGTAGGACAACTGCACCCACGGATGACTGTGGCGGCGGGTGAGGGCGCGATTGGGCAGCGATTCGGTGCGTCCGTACACGGGGCGCGGCAGGCTGGGCAACCCGGGAACACTGCGGCGAACGCTTTTGCTATGTCCTTTAGGCGGCATCTTGCGGCTCTTCGGCGTTAGTCGGTAATTGCCAGTCACGTTAGAGTCGTCGGCACGCACTGGCAACCCCCGGATGAATCTCATGACGCGCCCACGTTTTCTGCCCGATAACTTCACGCTGACCTTGATCGGCGTCGTCCTGCTGGCCAGCTTCCTGCCGGCCAGCGGCCAGGTCGCGGTCGGCTTCGGCTGGCTGACCAACATCGCCATCGCCCTGCTGTTTTTCCTGCACGGCGCCAAGCTGTCGCGCGAATCGATCATCGCCGGCGCCGGCCACTGGCGTCTGCATCTGCTGGTGTTCGGGCTGACCTTCGTGCTCTTCCCGATTCTCGGTCTGGCGCTCAAACCACTGTTGTCACCGCTGATCGGTGATCAGCTGTACATGGGCATGCTCTACCTCTGCGCGTTGCCCGCCACCGTGCAGTCGGCGATCGCGTTCACTTCGCTGGCGCGGGGCAATATTCCGGCGGCGATCTGCAGTGCAGCGGCGTCCAGCCTGTTCGGGATTTTTCTCACGCCGCTGCTGGTGACGCTTCTGCTCAACGTCCACGGCGACGGCGACGGCGGCTCGACGCTCGATGCGATCGTCAAAATCAGTGTGCAATTGCTCCTGCCATTTATTGCCGGGCAGATCGCCCGCCGCTGGATCGGCGCGTGGGTAGGGCGCAACAAGAACTGGCTGAAATTCGTCGATCAGGGCTCGATTCTGCTGGTGGTGTACGGCGCATTCAGCGAGGCGGTCAACGAAGGCATCTGGCAGCAGATTCCGTTGTTCGAGTTGCTCGGTCTGGTCGTGGTCTGCTGCATCCTGCTGACGTTGGTTCTGGTGGCATCAATTCTGTTGAGCAAAGCCCTCGGCTTCAATCAGGAAGACCGCATCACCATCCTCTTCTGCGGCTCGAAAAAGAGCCTGGCGACCGGCGTGCCGATGGCGCAGGTGTTGTTCGCCGGCAGCACCATCGGCGTGCTGATTCTGCCGCTGATGCTGTTTCACCAGATTCAGCTGATGGTCTGCGCGGTATTGGCCCAGCGCTATGCGAAACGACCGGAGTCGGTGCCGGATCTGATGGCGCAGGTTGATCCGTAAAAGCGCTTCACAGCCCCGAATACTTGACCGCCGCTGCCGCCCGCGTCGGCACATCCAGCGTGCGCAGCAACGAAGACACATGGATGCGTACCGTGAACGGGGAGATATCCAGTTCACGGGCAATTTCCTTGTTGGTCTTGCCTTGCGCGATCAAACGCAGCACGTCCTGCTGACGCGGCGTCAGCGTCGTCGCGGTTTCCAGCGGCAAGAGGCCGGACGGCGCCGACTTCACCAACACCTCGCCTTCACGAATGGCCAGAATCGCCTGGCCGATTTCATCCGGCGCAATGTTCTTGCCGATAAAACCGTCAATGCCCGCCGCCATGACTTCACTGATCAGCGCCTGATCGTCAACCATCGACACCACGATCAGCGTGGTGCGCGGCAACTGTCGGCGCAAGTCGGTGAGTTGAGTGATGCAGGTCAGCCCGGGAAAACGCAGATCGAGCATCAGCGTGTCCGGCTCGTTGTCCTGTGGCAGCAGCTCAAGCACGGCGTCGAAGTCGCCGGCCTCACAGATATTCGCTTCGGGCAGCAAGCGCTGCACGGTGCGCAGCATTGCCTCGCGAAACAGTGGGTGATCGTCGGCTATGATGATCCGGCACGTCATGATGCGACCCTCCCTGGGTCAGGCGTGATTCAAGGCCTGCACCTTAGCACTGGACGCGAAGGTTGCCTGTAGGCTGCTTCCGAAACTGCAATCGCTGCACAAGGACGTTTCCCATGAAGTTCGAGAAAAACACCGAACTCGACCAAGCCAATCTGCGCATCATCATCGCTGCCATTGCGGTGGTTTACATGGTCGTGCTGGTCTTTCTACCGGGCCATCGCTTCGAGACCTACCTGCCCGTCATCACCTATATCAGCCTGTTCCTGCTGGCGTCGATCGTGTTTCGGCAAGCCATTGCGCGTTGGCCCGGGCATTATCCGGCGCGGCGGATTTTCGCCATGGTCCACGATTACACCGGCACCTGTTTCGGGCTGGTGATCGGCGGCGAGGCAGCGTTGCCGCTGTATGCGGTGATGGTCTGGGTCAATCTCGGCAACGGCATGCGCTACGGCTCGCGCTATCTGGCGATTGCCACCGGCCTTGCATTGGTGGCGCTGCTGGTGGTCTATCGCTTGACGCCGTATTGGCAGGCGCAGCCGTTCATGGTGTTGATGCTGCTGATCACCAGCACGGTGATTCCGTTTTATGCGCACTTGCTGCTTGAGCGCACGCGCAAGGCGTCGGAAGAAGCGCTGGCGGCTAATCTGGAAAAGTCGCGGTTTCTGGCGCAGGCCAGTCATGACTTGCGTCAGCCGATTCATTCCATCGGTCTGTTTACCGCGTGTCTGCGAGAGTCGCGCCTGGGCGATGACGAGCGGCGGCTGGTCGATAACATCGACCGCTCACTGCTCAACGTCTCGCAATTGTTCCGCTCGATTCTCGACCTCTACACCCTCGATAACGGTCGGGTCGAAGCGAAAATGCAAACGCTGAATCTTGGTGAATGGCTTGCGGACATCGTCTGCCAACATCAGGAAGCGGCCCGTTGGGCGGGGGTCGAGCTGCGCCTGCGACCGTGCAACTACTGGGTCAGAACCGACCCGGCGCTGCTCGCGACCATGGTGCAGAACGTGCTCTCCAACTGCTTCAAATACGGCGCGCAGCGGCCGGTGCTGATTGGCGTGCGTAAACGCGGGGCAGGGTTGGCCATCGTCATCCATGACCGTGGCAACGGCATTGCCGAAGAGCATTTGCACAAGGTTTTCGAGGAGTTTTATCGCGTGCGGCAAGTGCGCGACAAAGATGTCGAGGGCGTCGGGCTGGGCCTGTCGATCATCAAGCGTCTTGGTGAACTGATCGATGTGCACGTTGCTCTGCGTTCACGGTTGGGACGCGGCACCGCTGTGACGCTTGCGGGGTTGCCGATCGTGGCCGCGCCGCAGTCACCGGTGGTTCGCAGTGAAGCGCGGCAGGTGGGTTTGTTGACCGGGCTGAAGGTGTGTCTGGTCGAGGATGACCGCAACGTGCTGCTGGCGACTTCAGCTTTGCTTGAGCGCTGGGGCTGCGTGGTGCAGGCCGAGTCGTCGGCTGAAGATCTGGTCACCGACTGCGACATCATCGTCGCCGACTATGACCTCGGCACCCACGCCACTGGCATCGAATGCATTGACGAAGTGCGCAGGCGGCGCGGTTGGGCGGTGCCGGCAATGATCATCACCGGGCATGACGTCGAGAAAATTCAGGCTGCCTTGCATGACCGGCAGATTGCGATTCTGTCGAAACCTGTGCGGCCGGCCGAGTTACGCGCGACGTTGCGCGCCCTGCGTGATCGACAAGGCGCAGCGGTTGAACAGATGCTGTAAAGGCCGATGTAAACGGGCGGCTCAGGAGCTCGCCCGTTATTTCGCGGCGATTATTGTGGGCTGTTGAACTGGTCGGAATAGCTGCCGGTCATCAGCGCCGATGCCACGCGATCAGAACCGACTCCGACCCGGGAGTAGGCCACTCGGTTAACGCCGGTGCGGTCGGCCCCATCCGCTGCCAATGCTCCGGCACCGACACGATCAGCGCCATCGGCAGCCACTGCGCCGGCACCGACACGATCAGCACCATCGGCAGCCACCGCGCCGGCACCGACACGATCAGCGCCATCGGCAGCCACCGCGCCGGCACCGACACGATCAGCGCCATCGGCAGCCACTGCGCCGGCACCGACGCGATCAGCACCATCGGCAGCCACTGCCCCGGCACCGACGCGATCAGCACCATCGGCAGCGACTGCACCTGCGCCGACACGATCAGCGCCATCGGCAGCCACCGCGCCGGCACCGACACGATCGGCGCCATCGGCAGCCACTGCGCCGGCACCGACGCGATCAGCGCCATCGGCAGCCACCGCGCCGGCGCCAACATGATCAGCCCCATCCGAAGCCAACGCCTGCGGTTGCGCCGCCAAGACATTCGGCACCACAACGCTGGCCGCTACCGCAAGAAGCACGCCTGACAACAACTTGTATTTCATGGTTTTCTCCACGACCCAGCAGCCATACAGCGATCAATCGCGCGCGATGCATACAAACGCCACGACTCATTGGCTTGGGTTTTACCTGGTTGGCGAAAGGCACGGGCACACCGAGCGGCGTGCGGGTGTCGAGATAATCCTGATCGAGCCGATTGAGTATAGGATCGGCCTCGGGAACTGCCACGGCGGGGAGATCGACGGACAAAAAAAGACGAAGCCCGCATTGCGCGGGCTTCTTGGTGTGGAGCTGTTTACATTCTTGCCAGTGCCTGAGCCAGATCGGCACGCAAGTCTTCAACGTCTTCAACTCCGACCGACAACCGCACCAAGCCATCGCCAATACCAAGCTTGGCGCGGGTTTCCGGCGGAATCGTCGCGTGGGTCATAATCGCCGGATGTTCGATCAGGCTCTCCACACCGCCCAGACTTTCCGCCAGTGCAAAGATCTGCACGTTCTCGAGAAAGCGCCGCGCACCGGCCAGGTCGCTGTTCAGGTCGACAGAAATCATCCCGCCAAAACCACGCATCTGCCGCTTGGCCAGTTCGTGCTGTGGATGCGAGGTCAGGCCCGGATAGTAGACGCGCTTGACCTGCGGCTGCTGTTCCAGCCACTGCGCCAGGTCCAGGGCGTTGCTGCAATGGCGCTCCATGCGCAGCGCCAAAGTCTTCACCCCGCGCAAGGTGAGGAATGCATCGAACGGCCCGGAAATCGCCCCGACGGCGTTTTGCAGGAAGCCGAGTTTTTCCGCCAGTTCGGCGTTCTGCCCGACCACGGCAATACCGCCGATCACGTCGGAGTGGCCGTTGAGGTATTTGGTGGTCGAGTGCAGGACGATGTCGAAACCCAGCTCCAGTGGGCGCTGGATGTACGGGCTGGCGAAGGTATTGTCGGCCACGCAAATGATCCCGCGCGCGCGGCAGATGCGCGCAATGGCGGCCAGATCCGACAGGCTCAGCAGCGGGTTGGTCGGGGTTTCGACCATGACCATGCGCGTGTCGTCCTGCAGCGAGGCTTCGAACGCCGACAGATCGGTCAGGTCGACGAAGCTGAAACGGTGCCCGGCGCTGCGCTGGCGGACCTTGTCGAACAGGCGGAATGTGCCGCCGTACAAGTCATTGCCGGAGACGATGTGTGAGCCGGCGTCGAGTAGTTCCAATACCGTGGAAATCGCCGCCAGCCCCGAGGCGAAGGCGAACGCGCGGGTGCCGCCTTCGAGGTCGGCGACGCAGCGCTCCAGCGCGAAGCGCGTCGGGTTGTGTGAGCGGCCGTAGTCGAACCCCTTGTGCACGCCGGGGCTGTCTTGCAGGTAAGTGGAGTTGGCATAGATCGGCGGCATCAGCGCGCCGGTGGTCGGGTCCGGCTCTTGCCCGGCGTGGATCACCCGGGTGGCAAAGCCTTGGGATTTGGCGTCGTGCTGACTCATGCAAGGGATCTCCGTAATTGGTTGAGCATGTCGGTGCGGGTGATCAGGCCATGGAAGCCGGAGGCGTCGGCGATGATCGCGACGAGGCCACGGCTGAGCACCGATTCCAGCTCGGCCAGGCTCGCAGCCGGGGCGAGGGTTTGCAGTTTGTCGGTCATCACGCTGGACACCGACTGGCTGAAGCGCGCGGCATCTTCGTGGACGCCGAGGAGGATGTCGGACTCGTCGATCACGCCCACCAGTTGCTTGCCTTCGACCAGCACCGGCAGTTGCGAAACGTCCGCCAGACGCATGCGCTGGAACGCGGTGAGCAGGGTGTCATCGGGGCCGACGCTGATCACTCGGCCATCCTCGAAACGCCTTGCGATCAAGTCGCGCAGGTCGCCATAACCCTTGCGTTGCAACAGGCCTTGATCGGTCATCCACTGGTCGTTGTAAACCTTCGACAGGTACCGCGTGCCGGTGTCGCAGACGAAGCTGACCACGCGTTTCGGCTCGGTCTGTTCGCGGCAATAACGCAGCGCGGCAGCGAACAGGGTGCCGGTCGATGAGCCGCCGAGAATGCCCTCGGCCTTGAGCAACTGGCGCGCGTGATCGAAGCTTTCCGCGTCGCTGATCGAGTAGGCGTGACGCACGCTGGAGAGGTCGGTGATCGACGGAATGAAGTCTTCGCCGATGCCCTCGACCGCCCACGAACCGGGCGTCGGCAAGGTTCCGTCGCGGCTGTATTGCGCCATCACCGAGCCGACCGGATCGGCGAGGACCATTTCCAGATCCGGTTGCACGCGCTTGAAGAAACGGCTCAGCCCGGTCAGCGTGCCGGCCGATCCCACGCCGACGACGATGGCGTCCAGATCATGTTCGGTCTGCGCCCAGATTTCCGGCGCGGTGCTGCATTCATGGGCCAGCGGGTTGGCGGGATTGTTGAATTGGTCGGCGAAAAACGCGCCGGGAATGTCCTTGGCCAAGCGGGCGGCGACGTCCTGGTAATATTCGGGATGGCCCTTGCCGACGTCAGAACGAGTGATGTGCACTTCGGCGCCCATGGCCTTCAAGTGCAGGACTTTCTCGGTGGACATCTTGTCCGGCACCACCAGCACCACACGATAGCCTTTCGCTCGGCCGACCAGCGCCAGACCCAGACCGGTATTGCCGGCAGTGGCCTCGACAATCGTCCCGCCCGGTTGCAGGCGACCGTCACGTTCGGCAGCGTCGATCATCGCCAGACCGATACGGTCTTTGATCGAGCCGCCGGGGTTCTGCGATTCAAGTTTGAGAAACAGCGTGCAGGGTCCGGTATCGAAGCGGGTGACCTGCACCAGCGGAGTATTGCCTATCAGCCCAAGCACGGCAGGGCGTGATTCCTTCGACATTTCTTCACCTCTTTATGGTGTTGATCGCGTTCCAATCGCGGGGAAAAGACTCGCGTGCAACTTAGGCGCAGACATCCTCTCTCGCAACCTCTAATCCTTGGAAAATCCAGCCATTTGGATCTAACGATAGAACGAAAACTTGCATGTTGCCCTGACGTGTTCTGATCGTTCCCACGCTCCGCGTGGGAATGCAGCCTTGGACGCTCTGCGTCCCTACGGCCAGAAGATCCCAGCCTTCGGCAGCTCCCACGGGGCGCCTGTGCATGAGTAGAACTTGTGATGATCTAGAATTTATTGAGTTTGTTTCATCAAGTCCGGTTCCCGACAATACCCGCCATCGATTAAGCATCTGGAGTTGTTTGTCATGGCACTGGCCCATTCCCTTGGATTTCCGCGCATCGGTCGCGACCGCGAACTGAAGAAAGCGCAAGAGGCGTTCTGGAAAGGAGAACTGAACGAGGCGGGCCTGCGTGACGTCGGGCGTGAGCTGCGCAAGGTCCATTGGGACTTGCAGAAAAACGCCGGCATCGACTTGCTGCCGGTTGGCGATTTCGCTTGGTACGACCAGGTGCTGAGCCACTCGCTGATGTTCGGCGTGATCCCCGAGCGCTTCCGCCCGCATGACGGCAAAGCCACGCTGCAGACCCTGTTCAGCATGGCCCGAGGCGTCAGTAATGCTTGCTGCGGCGAAGGCCACGCTCAGGAAATGACCAAATGGTTCGACACCAACTATCACTATCTCGTACCGGAATTCAGTGTCGACCAGCACTTCCAGTTGGGTTGGGAGCAGCTGTTTGAAGAAACCGAAGAGGCCCGTGCGCTAGGGCACAACGTCAAACCGGTGATCATCGGTCCGCTGACCTATCTGTGGCTGGGTAAAACCAAAGGCGCCGACTTCGACAAGCTCGATTTGCTTGACCGCCTGCTGCCGCTGTACGGCCAGATCTTCGCGCGGCTGGCGGCGTTGGGTGTGGAGTGGGTGCAGATTGATGAGCCGATTCTGGTGCTCGATTTGCCACAGGACTGGAAGAATGCCTTCGAGCGCGCCTACAACCAGATCCAGCGCGATCCGCTGAAAAAACTGCTCGCCACGTACTTCGGGGGCCTGGAAGAAAACCTCGGTCTGGCGGCGAACTTGCCGGTCGATGGCCTGCACATCGATCTGGTGCGCGCGCCGGATCAGTACCCGACCATTCTGGATCGTCTGCCGGCCTATAAAGTGCTGTCGCTGGGTGTGGTCAACGGTCGGAACGTCTGGCGCTGCGATCTGCAAAACGCGCTGGCGACGTTGCGTCATGCTCATGAACGTTTGGGTGATCGCTTGTGGGTGGCGCCGTCCTGCTCGTTGCTGCACAGCCCGGTCGATCTCGGCCGGGAAGACCAGCTCGATGCCGAACTGAAAAGCTGGCTGGCGTTCGCCGTGCAGAAGTGCGAAGAGGTCGCCGTGCTCGCTCAAGCGGTCAGCGAGCCGGAAGCGCCGAAGGTACTGCGTGCCCTCGCGCAAAGCCGTTCGGTGCAGACCAGCCGCGCTGCCTCGCCGCGTATTCACAAACCGGCGGTGCAAACGCGGGTCGCGGCGATCACGGCCAAGGATGTGCAACGCCAATCGCCGTTTGCCCAGCGCATCGCCAAACAGCGCGGCAAACTTGATCTGCCGCTGTTTCCGACCACCACCATTGGTTCGTTTCCGCAAACGGCGGCGATCCGTCTGGCGCGCCAGGCCTACAAGCAAGGCAAGCTCAGCGCGGCCGATTACACCGATGCGATGCACACGGAGATTCGCCACGCGGTGGAAATTCAAGAACGCCTCGGCCTGGATGTGCTGGTGCACGGGGAGGCCGAGCGCAACGACATGGTCGAATACTTCGCCGAACAGCTCGACGGCTATGCCTTCACCCGCTTTGGCTGGGTGCAGAGCTACGGTTCGCGCTGCGTCAAACCGGCGGTGATTTTCGGCGACCTCAGCCGCCCGCAGGCGATGACGGTCGAGTGGATCCGTTACGCCCAAGGCCTTACCGACAAGGTCATGAAAGGCATGCTGACCGGCCCGGTGACCATGCTGATGTGGTCCTTCGCCCGCGAAGACGTCAGCCGCGAAGTGCAGGCTCAACAACTGGCGCTGGCCATTCGTGACGAGGTGAATGATCTGGAAGCGGCGGGAATCAAAATCGTCCAGATCGACGAAGCGGCGTTCCGTGAAGGCTTGCCGTTACGCCGGGCGCAGTGGCCGGCGTATCTGGAATGGGCAAGCGCAGCGTTCCGCCTGTGCGCCTCCGGCGTGCGCGACGAAACCCAGATCCACACGCACATGTGCTACAGCGAATTCAACGACGTGATCGAGTCGATCGCGGCGATGGACGCCGATGTCATTACCATCGAAACCTCACGGTCGGACATGGAACTGCTCGAAGCGTTTGAAGCGTTTGCCTACCCGAACGACATCGGCCCGGGCGTCTACGATATTCACTCGCCACGGATTCCCGATGTGTCGGAAATGGTTGGCTTGCTGCGCAAGGCGGCGCAGCGTATTCCGGTTGAGCGTCTGTGGGTCAATCCGGATTGCGGTTTGAAAACCCGAGGTTGGCCAGAGACCGAAGCGGCGCTGGTGCACATGGTCAGCGCCGCACGGCAACTGCGCAAAGAGTGGGCCTGACCCTTTACCGCCCTGGAATACATAACCCTGTAGGAACGAGCCTGCTCGCGAAAGCGGTGTGTCAATCGACATCAATGTCGGATGACCTGACGCCTTCGCGAGCAAGCTCGCTCCCACAGCATTCACATTCCCCCGACATTCACGGCAACACACAATCCCCTTGTGGGAGCGAGCCTGCTCGCGAAAACGGTGTGTCAGTTGACCTATATGTTGGATGACCTGACGCCTTCGCGAGCAAGCTCGCTCCCACAGAATTCGCGTTCCCCCTGTCATTCACGGCAACACACAAATCCTTTGTGGGAGCGAGCTTGCTCGCGAAAGCGGTGTGTCAGCTACACATGCATCAGGCAAGGAAGCGCAATATCGGCGCACCATCGAACGGGTCCGTCAGATAGTGCGCCCTGACCCCGAAAGTCGTCTGTAACCGCTCCGGCGTCAGCACGTGCAGCGGCTCGCCAAGCGCGACCAGACGCCCGCGCTCCAGCACTGCCAGGCGATCGCATTTGAGCGCCTGATTGAGATCGTGCAGGGCGATCAACGTAGTCACCGGCAGTGCGCGCACCACTTGCAGAATGCTCAACTGATGCTGGATGTCGAGGTGGTTGGCCGGCTCGTCTAGCAGCAGGATCTGCGGGCGCTGCGCCAGTGCGCGGGCGATGTGCACGCGTTGGCGTTCACCGCCGGAGAGGCTGCGCCAGAGGCGGTTGCGCAGGTGCACGGCGTCGACGTCGACCAGCGCTTGCTCGACGATGGCGTCATCGGCGGGCGACCACGGTTGCAGCGCCGACAACCACGGCGTGCGCCCGAGCGCCACCGCGTCGAACACGCGAATGCCATCGTCGGTATCGGCCTGTTGCTCAACCACCGCCAGCGTCTGCGCGATAGTGCGCCGCGACATCTTGCCCAGCGCCTGACCGCCGAGCTGCACATGGCCCGCGCTCGGTTCGCGCAGGCCGGCGAGCAGTTTCAGCAGCGTGGATTTACCCGAACCGTTCGGCCCGACAATGCCCAGGGTCTCGCCGCGCTGAACGTCGAGGCTGACACCGTTGAGCAACTCGGCACCGCGCACTTTGAAGCCCACACCCGCACAACTCAGAACCGTGTTCATCGCGCCGATCTCCGGCCCACCAGAATCAGCGCGAACACCGGTGCGCCGACCAGCGCAGTGATCACGCCGACCGGGATCACCTGACCCTTGATCAGGGTGCGCGACAGCACATCGGCGGCAATCAGAAACACCGCACCGCCCAGCGCACTGGCGGGCAACAGACGCGCATGCCCCGTGCCGAGCAACAACCGTGCGGCATGGGGAATCACCAGACCGACAAAGCCGATCGAGCCGACAATCGACACCATCACCGCCGTCACCAGCGCGGCGCAGCCAATCAGCAGAATCTGCACACGTCGCACTGGTATGCCGAGAGACGCCGCCGAGTCCGCACCAAAGGTGAACGCATCCAGCGCCCGGCGATGCCACAGACAAACAACCAACCCCAACACCGCCACCGGCACCGCCAGCCACACCGACGGCCAGCGCACGCCGCCGAGATTGCCCAACAGCCAGAACATGATGCCGCGCGCTTGTTCCGAGCTGGCCGAGCGGGTGATCAGAAAAGCGGTGAGGGCGTTGAACAGTTGCGAGCCGGCAATCCCGGCCAGAATGATCTGCCCGGTGCCGCTGGCCGAGCCGCTGACCCGCGCCAACAGGATCACCAGTGCGAAAGCGGTCACCGCGCCGGCAAAGGCACCGACCGACAATGAAATCGCCCCGGCGCCGACGCCAAGCAGGGCGACCATCACCGCGCCAGTCGAGGCGCCAGCAGAAATACCCAGCAGATACGGATCGGCCAGCGGATTGCGCAGCAGCGATTGCAGGATTACGCCACAGGTCGCCAGACCGGCGCCGCAGGCCGCCGCGACCAAAGCGCGGGTCAGGCGATAGTTCCAGACAATGCCTTCGTCGATCGGGTCGAGCACATAACCGACGCCCCACAGCTTGTTGGCCAGCACCTGCAACACCACGCTCGGCTCGATCGAAGTCTCACCAATGGCCACGCCGCCGATCAGCGCGACCGACAGCGTCAACAGCACCAGCAGCAAACGGATCAGGCGTCTGCTCATGGCGACAGGTCGTAGCCGTTGATCGCGCTGGCCAGTTGTGCGAGGCCGTCGAAGGTGCGCAGGCTGGCCTGCATGGCCATGGCGTCAAGGATGATGATGCGGTTGTGCTTGACCGCGTCCATGTTGCGCGTCACCGGATCACTGCGCAGGAAGGCGAGTTTTTTCTGATAGTCGTCCGCCGGGAAACGTCGACGATCCATGCGCGCAATCACCAGCAACGTCGGGTTGGCCTTGGCGATGGTTTCCCAGCCGACGGTTGGCCATTCTTCATCCGACTCGACGACGTTGCGCACGCCGAGGGTGCTGAGCATGAAATCGGGAACGCCTTTGTGCCCGGCCACGAATGGCTCGATGTCCATCTCGGCGCTGGAGAACCACACCAGGGCGCTGACGTCTTTGCGCTGCTGCTTTTTCGCGGTGGCGATCGACTGCGCGAGGCTGGCTTTGAGCTGCTCATTGAGCTGTTCGCCACGCGCCTGCACATCGAAAATCGCTGCGAGCTGGCTCACGGCTTTGTAGATGCTGTCGATGCGAAACGGCGCCAGCCGCGTGCCGTCCGAACCGACGAGGTTGTCCTTGGCTTCGCAATCGGAGGGCAGCAGATAGGTCGGAATCTTCAGTTCATGAAACTGCTCGCGGGTGCCGACCGCGCCTTGCGGGCCGACCATCCATTCCAGCTCGACGGCAACCAGCTCCGGGCGTTTAGCGATCACCGCTTCGAAACTCGGCTCGTTATCGGCGAGGCGCTCGATCCTGTCGTTCTGCGCTTTGTATCTGCCCAGCACGTCGTTGAACCACAGCGAAGTGCCAACGACTTTGTCGCCCAGGCCCAAGGCGTAGAGCATTTCCGTGCCGGCCTGACCGATGGTCACCGTGCGAGCGGGTGCGTGTTGAAAGGTCAGGCTGCTGCCACAGTTTTCGACGGTCAGCGGATACGCAGTCGGCGCCGCTTGCGCCAGGGCGCAAAGGCTCAGAGCGGTGAGCAGGGTGGCAATGCGGGGCAGCAGCATGGGGCAGTCTCCAGGAGAACCGTACGGGAGCGGGCGGGTACGGTTTGGAAACACACCTCGGGCGCGGTCTGGAAACTGCGCAAGGCCGGCACGGGGAAAATGCGCACGGCACGATGTCCTTCCCGGACACCCCGCCGGTTAGTCAGTCACTGTGCCGGCAGGTCTCCTGACTGATGCGTCATCGCCACGCTCCGGCCTTCCCGGGATTCACCCAGTGGCAGTCGAGGAGCAGGCTCGGCACCTACAGTTGCGGGGGCAGTTCCGATTGATGCTGTGCAAGCATTTCGGATTCCCTATTAATTCCGTGTGGAAACCGGCGGCGGCATGGTAGTCGATTTGCGCGGTGGAGGGGGAGGCGAATCTGCCACAGCGTCGATTTTGTCGTCGGCATTGCAATCTGTCATATGCCCTGGCTAATATACGATCCATATACACATCGTATCGGATTCATATATGGGCATCGTAAAGATTTCAGAGGACATGCACGAGAATCTGCGCATCTCCAGCAACGCCCTCAGCCGCTCGATCAACGCGCAGGCCGAGCACTGGATGCGCATCGGCATGCTCGCCGAGCTGCATCCCAACCTCGACCACAGCGCCATTTGCCGCCTGCTGATCCGCGCCGAACAGAACGGCGGACTGGATCTGCAACAACTGACTCAGGAAGCCGTCAGCGCATGAGAAACCAGATCAAAATCAACACCCAGGCCGACATTGAAAAATCCCGCGCCGCCGGCAAACTCGCCGCCGAAGTACTGGCGATGCTGGTGCCGCATGTGAAGGCCGGGGTGACCACTGATGAGCTGGACCGGCTGTGCAACGATTACATCGTCAATGTGCAGAAAGCCGTGCCGGCCAATGTCGGTTATCACGGCTTTCCAAAAACCGTCTGCGCGTCGGTCAACGACGTGGTGTGTCACGGGATTCCATCGGGTACGCCATTGAAGGATGGCGACATCGTCAATCTCGACATCGCCGTGATCAAGGATGGCTGGTTCGGTGATACCAGCCGCATGTACGTCGTGGGTGAGGCAACTCCTGAAGCGCAGCACCTGATCAAGACCACTTACGACGCGATGTGCGCGGGCATTCGCGCAGTGAAACCGGGCGCAACGCTGGGCGATATCGGTTACGCGATCCAGAGCCTGGCGGAGGCGGAGGGCTTCAGCGTGGTGCGCGAGTACTGCGGCCATGGCATCGGCAAGGTCTATCACGACGAACCGCAAATCCTGCATTACGGCTTTCCCAATCAAGGGCTGAAGCTCAAGGCCGGGATGATTTTCACCGTGGAACCGATGCTCAATGCCGGCAAACGCCATGTGAAGAACATGCCGGATGGCTGGACGGTGCTGACCAAGGATGGCTCCTTGTCGGCGCAGTGGGAGCATATGGTCGCGGTGACGGAGAGCGGGTTTGAAGTGCTGACGGCGTGGCCGGATGAGATTGAAGGGTACCGGGCCATTGGCTGATACCGTGTGGCCTGCTTGCCCTCACCCTAGCCCTCTCCCAATGGGAGAGGGGACTGACCGAGGTGTTGTTGCGAGATACGCCGACGTGCGATACCGAGTCGAACTTACATTTTGAACAGCATGAAGATCGGCTCCCTTTCCCCCTCGCCCCCCGCGGGGGAGAGGGCTGGGGTGAGGGGGTAGATCCAACTGACTCAGCGCAATCAGTGAGCCCCGGCAGCCTTGTTCAAATCGCTCTCGGTCCATTCGGTATAGACACAAGCATCCGCCGTCGCCCAGCGCACCCGGACCGGATCGCCGGCCTTGAGCGGCATGCCCGCTGCCGACAGCGCTTTCACCGTCATCGACGTCCCGCCCGCCGTCACCACGCTGCACGTCTGGCTCTCGCCCAGAAACAGCACCTCTACAACGTTCGCCGACACCTCATTCCAGCCCGCCGCCAGCGGCTCATCCAGCGCCTGCTGCGTGCTCAGCGCCAAGGCTTTTTCCGGGCGCACCATCAGCAGCACATCCTGATCAGTGTGCAACCCGGACGTCAGCCGAATCGACAACGACTGACCCTCGAAACTCGCCGCTGCATTGCCTTGCGCCTTGAGCTTGAGGAAGTTCGAATTGCCCAGGAACGACGCGACAAATGCATTCGGCGGATTCTGGTAAAGGTCATAACCACTGCCCAGGCCGACGATCTTGCCGTGGCTGAAAATCGCGATGCGTTGCGACAGCCGCATGGCTTCTTCCTGGTCGTGGGTCACGTAAACGATGGTGATGCCCAGGCGTCGGTGCAGTTGGCGCAATTCGTCTTGCAGGTCTTCGCGCAGTTTTTTATCCAGCGCGCCCAGCGGTTCGTCCATCAGCAGGATGCGCGGCTCGTAAACCAGCGCCCGGGCGATGGCGACACGTTGTTGCTGACCACCAGACAGTTGCGAAGGGCGGCGATGGGCGAACTGTTCGAGCTGCACCAGCTTCAACATCGCATCGACGCGTTTTTCACGCTCGGCGGCAGCCAGTTTGCGAATCGCCAAAGGGAAGGCGATGTTGTCGCGCACCGACAGATGCGGGAACAGCGAGTAACGCTGGAAGACCATGCCGATGTCGCGCTTGTGTGGCGGCACATTGACCAGCGACTGGCCATTGACGAGGATCTCGCCGCTGCTCGGTGTTTCAAAACCGGCGAGCATCGACAGCGTGGTGCTTTTGCCCGAGCCGCTGGAGCCCAGGAACGTGAGGAATTCACCGTCCTTGATGTCCAGCGAGATATTGTCGACGGCAGCAAAATCGCCGTAGTGCTTGTTCAGGTTGCGCAGGCTGACCAGGGGTTTGTCGCTCTGCTGGGATGCGTCTTTGATCACGGCACTCATGTCGTACTCCTGGGCGCTCAGGCGCTGATTTCGTTGCGCCGGCGCAATGCGGCGGCGATGACCATGACCAAAACCGACAAGCCGATCAGCAGCGTCGAAGCGACGGCGATCACCGGGGTCAGGTCCTGGCGCAGGGTGGTCCACATTTTCACGGGAAGGGTTTGCAGAGTCGGGCTTGCCATCATCACGCTGAGCACCACTTCGTCCCACGAGACGAGGAAGGCGAAGAGGGCGCCGGCGACCATCCCCGGACGGATTGCCGGGAACGTCACCTTGAACACCGCTTGCAAGCGCGAGGCACCGCAGATTACCGCCGCGTCTTCAATCGACTGATCGAACAGCTTCAGCGAGTTGATGATCGAGATGATGGTGAACGGCAGCGCGACGATCACATGGCTGACGACGAAGGCGAACATGGTCCCGGTATAGCCGAGCTTGAGAAACAGCGCGTACACCGCCACGGCGATGATCACCAGCGGCACGATCATCGGCAGGGTGAACAGGCCGTAGAGCATCTCGCGGCCGGGAAAACGCCCGCGCACCAGCGCAAACGCGGTCGGCAAACCGAGGGCCACGGCGCAGATCGTGGTCAGCACGGCAACTTTAAGGCTGGCGGCAGCGGCGTTCATCCAGTCGGGATTGGAGAAGAACTGGCCGTACCATTTCAGCGTCCAGCCCGGCGGCGGGAACACCAGCCACTGCGAGGAGCCGAACGACAGCAGGACGATGAACACGATCGGCAACAGCAGGAACAGACCGATCAGTCCAGTCGTAGCGTAGAGGCCGAAACGCATGCGCCGGCTCATGGCATTGGGGGTCAGGAGCATGTCGGCTTACCTCGCGTTACTGGCGCCAACCGGGGATTCCGGTTGAAGCTTCAGGTAGAAGTAGAACAGCACCAGGGTGATTGCGATCAGCAACGCGGCGCCGGCACTGGCCAGGCCCCAGTTGAGGAACGATTGCACCTGCTGAATGATGAACTCCGGCAGCATCATGTTTTGCGCCCCGCCGAGCAGCGCCGGGGTGACGTAGTAACCGAGCGACATCACGAACACCATCAAACCGCCGGACGCCAGACCCGGCCGGCACAGCGGCAGGAACACCCGGAAGAAGTTGGTCCACGGACTGGCGCCGCAGATCGAGCCGGCCTGCAGGATCATCGGGTCGATGGCCTGCATGGTCGCCTGCAACGGCAGCACGATGAACGGGATCATGATGTAGCTCATGCCGATCACCACGCCCGTGAGGTTGTGCACCATTTCCAACGGCTGATCGATGATGCCCATCGCCATCAGCGCCTTGTTGATCACGCCCGAGGCTTGCAGCAAAACCAGCCACGAATAGGTACGGGCGAGCAGGCTGGTCCACATCGACAGCAGGACGATGTTGAGGATCCAGCGCCCCCAACCGCGCGGCACCAGGGTGATCGCCCAGGCCAGCGGAAAACCCAGGAGCAGGCTGAACAGCGTCACCAGCCCGGCCACCGAAAAGGTGTTGAGCAGCACTCGCGCATAGGCCGAGTTGGCGAACAGTTGTTCGTAGTTGCCAAGGCCAGGTACAGGTTCGAGCACACCGCGCAGCAGCAGGCCAATCAACGGCGCGAGAAAGAACAGGCCGAGGAACAGCAGCGCCGGGACGAGGTTGCCGGCGCCGCGCCAGCGTTGCTTGAAGGCCGAACCGGCAGCGCCGGCGGCGCTCCCGGTGGCAGTGGAAGGACGAGGCGCAGTGGCCGCGATTTTCATTTGACCAGCCATTCGTTCCACCGTGTCGCGATAGCCGGACCGTTCTTGGCCCAGTAAGCGAAATCAAGGGTGATCTGATCCTTGGCGTAAGCCGTCGGCAGGTTGGGGGCCAGCGTCGAATCCAGACGCTCCACACTGTCGAGGTTGACCGGCGCGTAGGCGGTCAGGTTGGAGAAGTCGGCCTGACCTTTGGCGCTGCTGGCATTGGCGAGGAACTTCATCGCTGCGTCCTTGTTTTTCGAGCCTTTTGGAATGACCAGAATGTCGGCCATGACCAGGTTCTGTTTCCAGCTCACTCCGACCGGTGCGCCGTCTTCCTGCAAGGCGTGCACACGGCCATTCCAGAACTGGCCCATGCTCGCTTCGCCGGACGCCAGCAGTTGCTGCGACTGCGCGCCGCCGCCCCACCACACGATGTCTTTCTTGATGGTGTCGAGTTTCTTGAAGGCGCGATCCAGATCCAGCGGGTAGAGCTTGTCAGCCGCAACGCCGTCGGCCAGCAGCGCCAGTTCGAGCACGCCGGGGCTTGGCCATTTGTACAGGGCGCGTTTGCCCGGGTAGGTTTTGGTGTCGAACAGCGCGCTCCAGTCCTGCGGCTTGTTGGCGCCGAGCTTGCCTTCGTTGTAGCCGAGGACGAAGGAGAAGAAGAACGAGCCGACGCCGTGATCGCTGACGAAGCGCGGGTCGATCCTGTCGCGCTGGATCACTTTGAAGTCGAGGGGTTCAAGCAGGCCTTGGGCAGCGGCGCGCAGGGCGAAATCGGCTTCGACATCGACCACGTCCCACTGCACGTTGCCGCTTTCGACCATGGCCTTGAGTTTGCCGTAGTCGGTGGGGCCGTCCTGGACGACGGTGATGCCGCTGGCCTTGCTGAACGGATCGGCCCAGGCCTGTTTCTGCGCCTCCTGGGTGCTACCGCCCCAGCTGACAAAATTCACGCTTTCGGCAGCCATTGCAGCCTGGCCGGTAACGCTGAGCAGTCCCGCGAAAAAGATCGCGGTTGCAGCTTTGTTCAACACCATGTTCACGCCCTCATTGTTGTGTTTTTGAGCGGGCCTTGCGTTGTTGCCCGCCTGTCGGGAGCAGTAGCTGGACGCTTCGTTGGAACGCCCGGTCTATGGAATATCATATTATGGTATTCCAAACTTTGTGCAAGCACTTTGCCTTACCGGTTATCTGGCGGATCTGTTTTTCCGGCCTTCATCCAAATGTGTAGCGAATGAAACTGTGGCGAGGGGATTTATCCCCGTTGGGCTGCGGAGCAGCCCTGAAAGCGGGACATGCGATATTTCTGGCGGATCGCGTTGGCAGGAATCGGGGCCGCTTCGCAGCCCGACGGGGATAAATCCCCTCGCCACAGGGGATTATCGATAGCAGGCTTATTCAGTGAACGGGATGCTCTCAACCACCTCGAGGTCATACCCGGTCAACCCCGCGTACTTCAGCGGCGGACCAAGGTGGCGCAGCTTGCCAACCCCAAGGTTCTGCAGAATCTGCGCCCCAGTCCCGACCTCGGAATAAATCCGCGATTGCGAGCGGCTGAACTGCCGTGGTGGCTGGGTCAGCTGCGGCACGCGTTCGAGCAACGCCTGCGACGATTCATGATTGGCCAGCACCACCACAACCCCATGACCTTCCGCCGCGACCCGTTGCAGCGCCGCCCACAGCGTCCAGTTCGTCGGCCCGCTGTACTCGGCGCCGACCAGATCGCGCAGCGGATCGATCACGTGCACGCGCACCAGTGTCGGCTCTTCACGACGCAAGTCGCCCATGACCATCGCCATGTGCACGCCGCCTTCGATGCGATCCTCGAAGGTGATCAAACGGAACGTGCCATGCACCGTCGGCAGCTCTCGTTCACCGATGCGTTCGATGGTGTGCTCGGTGCTCAGGCGATAGTGGATCAGGTCAGCAATGGTGCCGATCTTGATCCCGTGCTTGCGCGCGAACTGCTCCAGATCCGGGCGGCGGGCCATGGTGCCGTCGTCGTTCATCACTTCGACGATCACCGAGGCGGGGGTGAAACCGGCCAGACGCGCCAGATCGCAGCCGGCCTCGGTGTGCCCGGCGCGGGTCAGCACGCCACCTTCCTTGGCGCGCAACGGGAAGATGTGGCCGGGCTGCACCAGGTCTTCGGCGTGGGCATTCGGCGCGACCGCGGCAGCAACGGTGCAGGCCCGGTCGGCGGCAGAAATGCCGGTGGTCACGCCAACTGCCGCTTCGATCGACACGGTAAATGCAGTGCTGAACACACTGCCGTTGGCGGGTACCATTTGCTCCAGGCCCAAGCGCTGACAATGTTCGTCGGTCAGGGTCAGGCAGATCAGCCCGCGTGCCTCGCGGGCCATGAAGCTGATAGCCTCCGGTGTGCAACGATCAGCGGCCAGCAGCAGGTCGCCTTCGTTCTCGCGGTCTTCGTCATCGACCAGCAGGACCATTTTGCCGAGGCGATAATCTTCGATGATTTCTTCGATGCTGTTGAAGGCCATGCTGGACTCTCAGGGTTCGTTGGAAATATATTGGTATACCATAATACAAAATCAACAAAGAGGTCACTATGAAGGCGTACTGGATTGCACATGTGGATATAGCCAATGCCGAGCACTACAGCCAATACACCCAGCGCACCCCGCAGGCGATTGCTGCATTCGGCGGCAAGTTCCTGGCCAGAGGCGGGCGCAGCGAGGCGATGGAAGGGCGGCAGACGCCACAGCGCACGGTGATCATCGAGTTTGAAAGCTACGAAACAGCCGTGGCGTGCTACCGCTCGGCGGCGTATCAGGAGGCGAAGAGCTACCGCGAAGATTGGGCGAGGGCGGAGATCATCATCGTTGAAGGCATCAACCCAATTTAAGCCACACTGATGATCGTTCCCACGCTCCGCGTGGGAATGCAGCCCGGGACGCTCTGCGTCCCATCCAGAGCCGAACGCGGAGCGTCCGTAGAGGCATTCCCACGCGGAGCGTGGGAACGATCAGGGGACTGGTGATTTTTAGCGCATGAAGTGAATTTTGCCGCTGTCATCATTACCCATGTAAATCCCGTAAACCCCCGCTTGGCGCTCTTCGATATAGCGCTCGAGAATCTGCCGGATCGCCGGGTAATAGATCTGCTCCCACGGAATCTCTTCAGGGGCGAAGAACTTGTAATCCATGGTTTCCGGCCCGTACTGCCCGGTGATCTCCAGGGCGATGGCGCGGAAGATGATGTACACCTCGCTGATTTTCGGCACGCTGAAGATCGAATACGGCGAGACGATTTCCGCGCGCACTCCGCTTTCTTCCCAGACTTCGCGCAGCGCCGCCTGCTCGGTGGTTTCACCGCTTTCCATGAAACCGGCCGGCAGCGTCCAGGTGCCCGGGCGCGGGGGGATCGCCCGTTGGCACAGGAGGTATTTGCCGTCCTGCTCAATGATGCAGCCGGCAATGATCTTCGGATTGACGTAGTGGATATAGCCGCAGCCGCGGCACATCAGGCGCTCGTGCGTATCGCCCGGCGGCGTCTGCTGACCGAGGTCAGGGCCACCGCATTTCGGGCAAAAGCTCGGGCTGAACATGTCATTGACCTATGCGGGGTTCTTTCAGCGCGATCGGCAGGGTGATCGCCGGGGTGCCTTTGACGGCGACGCCGGTTTCTTCCTGCTTGCGCTTGAGGTAATCGAGGGCCACGGCAGCCGCCGCGCGGACGTGATCGACACACGCCTGATGCGCCGCCAGCGGATCACCGCTCTTGATCGCCTCGACCATTTTTTCCATCTCGTGATTACTCGCGCCGCGTCGGTTTTCCTGGGAGACCGAGGTCGCGCGCAGATAGCTGATGCGCGCCTGCAACTGACGCAATTGCGTGGCGGCGACATGGTTGCCCGAGCCTTCGAGCAGCACGTCGTAGAAGCCCTGCACCGAGTCGATCACCTGTTGCAGCTCGCCGTCCTTCAACGCCTTGCGGTTGTCATCGAGGGCTTTTTCCAGGGCTTTGATGTCCTTGGCTTTGGCGCGCAGGGTGAACAACTGCACGATCAAGCCTTCGAGCACGCAACGCAATTCGTAGATATCGACGGCATCGGCGAGGGTGATGATGGCCACGCGCGGGCCTTTGGCGTCGGCGAATTCGACGAGACCTTCGGATTCGAGGTGACGCAAGGCTTCGCGCACCGAAGTGCGGCTGACGCCGAGGCGATCACAGAGGTCGCGTTCGACCAGACGATCACCTGGCATGAGCTGGAAATTCATGATCGCGCTACGCAGTTTGTCCAGCACGATTTCGCGCAGGGTAACGGGGTTGCGATTGACCTTGAAGCTGTCGTCGAGTGGCTGGCGTTTCATGGGGTCCGCTCTTGAGCTTGGCTGTCCATGCCAGACGGGCATCAAAACAGCCGAGGGTTAACTGGAGGCCTCGGCGTCGGCTTCGGCAAAGGCTTCACGGGCCAGCCGGAAACTGTCCACGGCCGCCGGAACGCCGCAATAAATGCCGACCTGAAGCAGAATTTCGCGTATTTGCTCACGACTCAGGCCGTTACGCAAGGCGCCACGCACATGCAGCTTGAGTTCATGCGGGCGGTTGAGCGCCGAGATCATTGCCAGGTTGATCATGCTGCGCTCCTTGAGCGACAGACCCTCACGCCCCCAGACATGGCCCCAGCAGTATTCAGTGACCATTTCCTGCAGCGGGCGGGTGAAGTCGTCGGCGTTCTCGATCGAGCGCTGCACGTAGGCTTCGCCCAATACCTGGGTTCGGATTTTCAGACCTTTTTCATACTTCTCGTTACTCATCATTCCTCCAATCCACAGGTGTTCCCTGTGGGAGCGAGCCTGCTCGCGAAGGCGTCGTGTCAGTCGATGCAAATGTTGAATGATCGACCGCTTTCGCGAGCAGGCTCGCTCCCACATTGGCAATCGTGTCTGGCTGTCAGGCCAGGGGCGGCAACGCACCGAGCTTGCCCTTGTGATAAATCATCGGCGTCACCGGTTGCTCGGGCAGGATCAGGTTCTTCACTGCGCCGACAATGATCGCGTGATCGCCGCCGTCGTATTCACGCCACAACTCGCACTCGATGATCGCCGTGGCCTTGGCCAGAATCGGGTTGCCCAGATCGCTCAGGTGCCACTCGATGCCCTTGGCCTTTTCCTTGCCCTTGCCGGCGAACGCGTAGGCTTCGGCAGTCTGCTCGGCGGAGAGCAAATGGATGGCGAATTTCTTGCTGTCGCGCAGTACCGGGTAGGTGTCGGACGCATAGTTGGGGCAGAACAGCACCAACGCCGGGTCGATCGACAGCGCGCTGAACGCGCTGGCGGTGATGCCGACGATGCCGCCGTCCGGGTCGAGGGTGGTGACCACCGTAACGCCGGACGGGAACGAGCTCATGACGTCTTTGTAAATGCCGGGTTCGATCATTTCGCAGGACTCCTAGCGCATCACAAACGGATCAGGCATTGGCGCCTGGGAGAGGTTGATCCACACCGTTTTCAGTTCGGTGTAGGCCAGCACCGAATCGATGCCGCTTTCGCGTCCATAGCCACTGTTCTTGAAGCCGCCGATCGGCGCCATCGCCGACACCGCGCGGTAAGTGTTGACCCAAATGATCCCCGAGCGCACATCGCGTGCCAGACGATGGGCGCGGCCGAGGTCACGGGTCCAGATGCCGGCGGCGAGGCCGAACTGTGAGTCATTGGCGATCGCCAGCGCTTCGGCTTCGTCTTTGAAACGAATCACCGAGGCGACCGGGCCGAAGACTTCTTCCTGCATGATCTTCATCGAATTGCGGTCGCACTCGAACAGCGTCGGCTCGTAGAACCAGCCTTCACCGAGATCCGCCGGACGCTTGCCACCGGTGCGCAAACGCGCGCCTTCGGCGATCGCATCGGCGACCAGACCTTCGACCACCGCCAGTTGCTGCGCGGTGGCCATTGGACCCATTTCACTGTGGTCTTCCTGCGGGTTGCCGATGCGGATGCGCTGGGCGCGCTCGACCAGACGGTTGACGAATTCGTCGTAGATTTCGTCCTGCACCAGCAAGCGCGAACCGGACACGCAACTCTGCCCGGACGCTGCGTAGATGCCGGCAATCGCACCGTTAATTGCACTGTCCAGATCGGCGTCGGCGAAGATGATATTCGGCGACTTGCCGCCCAGCTCCAGCGACAGCTTGGCGAAGTTCTCGGCGCTGCTGCGCACCACATGCCGTGCCGTGGCCGCGCCGCCGGTGAAGGCGATCTTGCGGATCAGCGGATGGCGGGTGAGGGCGGCGCCGGTGCTCGGGCCGTAACCGGTGACGACGTTGACCACGCCCGGCGGAATCCCGGCTTCGAGGGCCAGGCGCGCCAGCTCGAGAATGGTCGCCGAGGCGTGCTCGGACGGCTTGATCACAATCGTGTTGCCGGCGGCGAGGGCCGGGGCCAGTTTGATCGCGGTCAGGTACAGCGGGCTGTTCCATGGAATGATCGCGGCGACCACACCCATGGCTTCGTGCACGGTGTAGGCAAACAGATCGGGCTTGTCCAGCGGCAGGGTGCCGCCTTCAAGCTTGTCGGCGAGGCCTGCGGTGTAGTGGAAGAACTCCGGCAGATAGCTGACCTGGCCACGGGTTTCGCGGATCAGCTTGCCGTTGTCGCGGCTTTCCAGCTGCGCCAGGTGTTCCTTGTTTTCTGCGATCAGATCGCCGAGGCGACGCAGCAGTTTGCCGCGCGCAGTGGCGGTCAGGCCGCGCCACGCCGGGCTGTCAAAAGCAGTTTGCGCTGCTTGCACGGCGCGTTCGACGTCCGCTTCATCGGCGTCGGGCAGTTCCGCCCAGGCTTGCGCGGAGGCCGGGTTGAGGCTTTCGAAGGTCTTGCCGGAGAGGGCGTCGACCCAGTCTCCGCCGATGCACATCTGGAAGCGTGCGAGTGTCATGCAACGATCCCCTTTATATGGTTTTGTCGGGCGTGTGCGAATTGGAGAAATTCCAGCAGCATCTGATTGACCAGACGCGGCGACTCTACCGGCATCATATGCCGTTGCTCGGGCAGCACGGCAACCTTCGCGCCGGGGATGCGTCGGGCCAGTTGCTCGGCCATTTCCGGCGTCGAGCCGGGGTCGAGTTCGCCGGTGGCGATCAGCGTCGGCGCCTGAATGCTGCTCAGGTCGTCGGCGCGGTACATGTCCTGGGTGGCGAACAATTCGTAGGTGGTCAGATAGCCCTGCGGATCGTTGTTGGCCAGAGTCTGGCGCAACGCGGCGATCTGCGCCGGGTTGGCCGCCTGATATTCACGGCTGAACCAGCGCGACAACGCCGCTTCGGCATTGGCGTCCGGGCCGTGTTCGGCAGCCTGCGCAGTGCGGGCAATCACGCCGGCACGCTGTTCTTCGCTGCGGTTGAACACGCTGTTCAGCACCACCAGGCTTTGCAGGCGCTCCGGGTAATGCAGGGCGAAGGCCCGCGCGACCAGGCCGCCCATGGAGAAACCGATCACCGCTGCCCGGGGCAGATTGAGGTGATCGAGCAGCTCGAGCAACTGATCGGCGTAACCGAGCAGGTCGGTGCCGCTGGCCGGGCGCGGGCTGGCGCCGTGGCCGAGCATGTCGTAGGCGATCACCTGATATTGGCTGGCGAGGCCGACAATCTGCCCGCCCCACATTTCTTTGTTCAGGCCCACGCCGTGGATCAATACCACGGGCTGGCCTTGGCCGGTCGCCAGGTAACTGGTGCCAGCCAGGGTGAGTTCAGCGGTGAGCCGAATCATGGAGCGCTCCTGCAATGCCTTTCTTGTTGTGATTACTGGGCTTTTTCGGCGGCCAGTTCTTCCAGATCGATGTAGCGGTTGCCGATACGCGGGTGCAGGCGGCCACCGTCGGCGCAACCGAGCACGACGACGATTTCGTCGGCACGCGGCGCGTCTTCGATCTGCATTTCCAGGGTGATGTAGTGCGAACGCAGGCCTTCGTCGTCCTTGTGCATCATCGGGATCTGAATCGACGTGCCCGGGCCGCCGCGCTTGTTGGTAAAGCTCAGGTAACTCTTGGCTTTCACCGCTTCGCGATAGTGGTTACCGAAGCGCAGGGTGTGGATCACCGCCGACGCGTGCTCGATCTCGCCGTCAGCGCCGACGACCGCCGCTTTGCCGTAGGCCTCGATCTTCTCGGCACCGCCGATGATCCCGACCAGGCGTTCGACCATCATTGCGCCGAGGTCGGAGCAGTTGGCGCGGATCTGCGGCTTGAGGTCTTCGACAAAACCGTTGCCCACCCACGGGTTCTTCATCACCACGGCGAGGCCGACCATGGTCACCGGCTTGTCAGTAGCCTTGCCGCCTTCAATGAAGGTTTCTTCGACATAGCTGACGATCTTGCGAATTTCGAAACTCATGAGCTGCTCCGTTGGGGGATTGAGAGTGTCTGTGCGTCTGATGGTATACCATAATACCGATCCTGCAAGTCCCTCTGATGAGATTTGCCTCATCACCCCGGCGAATGGTCATGTATTCAAATCCCCAAGCTACCGCCAACCCCTGTGGGAGCGAGCTTGCTCGCGAAGAGGCCCCTCCAGTGGACATCTTCATTGCCAGACCCGGCGCTTTCGCGAGCAAGCTCGCTCCCACAGGGGAATTCCTTGGTTACAGAGAGCCGCCTTCGGTTAACAAAAGATAACGCGGCGCCGATTGTCAGACATTTGCAAAGCCCGATAGGATGAGCCAGCTTCCGAAGGGGCTCTGGATTGCGGGTTTCAGGATGATGCTTCTGATCTGCCACTAGCCGAGCACCCTTGCGGCGCCCTTGAAGGCCCGATGGCCCAACAATAATAAATAGGGGAAGGTCTATGAGTCGTTGCCGCCCGCCGGCGTTACGCAACACCGCGTTGCTGGCCACAGCACTCTCGCTGCTGGGCTTCGCCACGTTATCGGCACCTGTGATTGCCGCCGAGGCCCCGGCTGACGTGGTCTATGCCACCGAATCGGCCAAGGCCGCAAAAAGCCTGATTCTTGATGTCGTCCACGCTGGCGCGCGTCTGGTCGCGGTCGGCGATCGCGGGCACATCGTCTATTCCGATGACCAGGGCAAGACCTGGACCCAGGCCAAGGTGCCGACCCGGCAACTGCTCACCGCCGTGTATTTCGTCGACGACAAAAACGGTTGGGCCGTGGGCCACGACGCGCAGATTCTCGCCAGCGCAGACGGCGGTCTGACCTGGACCAAACAATTCGAAGACCTCGCACGCGAATCGCCGCTGCTCGACGTCTGGTTCAAGGACGCCAGCAGCGGCTTTGCCGTGGGCGCCTACGGCACGCTGCTGGAAACCTCCGATGGCGGCAAGCACTGGGAAGACGTCAGCGATCGCCTCGACAACGAAGACCAGTTCCACCTCAACGCCATCGCCGCCGTGAAAGACGCCGGGCTGTTCATCGTCGGCGAGTCCGGCAGCATGTTCCGCTCCGCCGATGACGGCCAGACCTGGGAAAAGCTTGAAGGCCCGTACGAAGGTTCGCTGTTCGGCGTGATCGGCACGGCGCAGCCGCAGACCCTGCTGGCGTACGGCTTGCGCGGCAATCTTTATCGCTCCACTGATTTCGGCAGCAACTGGGAGCAGGTCGAACTCAAAGCCGCACGCGGTGCACTGGAGTTCGGCCTGTCCGGCGGCACGCTGCTGGAAGACGGCTCGATCGTCATCGTCGGCAACGGCGGCTCGGTGATCAGCAGCAGCGACAACGGCGAAACCTTCAGCGTGTTCAACCGCCCGGATCGCATTTCGCTGTCGTCGGTCACCGCCGCCGGCAACGGCAACCTGATTCTGACCGGGCAGGGTGGCTTGCACATCACCCAGCCAAACGGTGCCGAGACCAATAACAAGAAGGCGGGGCTATGACTTCCTTGATCACTCCTCAGCAGGAAAAGGCGACGGTTCTCGAGCGCCTGATCTTCAACAACCGCCCGGCCGTGATCCTGATCTGCCTGGTGGTGAGCATTTTCCTGTTCTGGCAGGCCACGCTGATCCGGCCGTCGACCAGTTTCGAAAAAATGATCCCGCTGCAGCATCCCTTCATCGAAAAGATGATGGAGCACCGCAACGATCTGGCGAACCTCGGCAACACCGTGCGTATTTCGGTGGAAGCCACCGACGGCGACATTTTCTCCAAGGAGTACATGGAGACCCTGCGCCAGATCAACGACGAAGTGTTCTACATTTCCGGCGTCGATCGTTCCGGCCTCAAATCGCTGTGGAGCCCGAGCGTACGCTGGACCGAAGTGACCGAAGAGGGTTTCGCCGGCGGTGAAGTGATTCCGCAGAGCTACAACGGTTCCCAGGACAGCCTCGATCTGCTGCGCAACAACGTGCTCAAGTCCGGCCAGGTCGGGCGTCTGGTGGCCAACGACTTCAAGTCGAGCATCGTCGACATCCCGCTGCTGGAGGCCTATCCGGACCCCCAGGATCAGGGCAAGTTGCTGGCGCTGGACTATCGCCAGTTCTCCCATGAGCTCGAAGACAAGATCCGCAACAAGTTCGAAGCGCAGAACCCCAACATCAAGATCCACATCGTCGGTTTCGCCAAGAAGGTCGGCGACCTGATCGACGGTCTGGTGATGGTGGTGCTGTTCTTCGGTGTCGCCTTCGTCATCACCCTGATACTGCTGCTGTGGTTCACCAACTGCCTGCGCAGCACCATCGCGGTGTTGAGTACGACGCTGGTGGCGGTGGTCTGGCAACTGGGGTTGATGCACTTCTTCGGCTTCGGCCTCGACCCGTATTCAATGCTGGTGCCGTTCCTGATTTTCGCCATCGGCATTTCCCACGGCGTGCAGAAGATCAACGGTATCGCCCTGCAATCCAGCGAGGCCGAGAACGCCCTGACCGCTGCACGGCGCACCTTCCGCCAGTTGTTCCTGCCGGGGATGATCGCGATTCTGGCCGATGCGGTGGGCTTCATCACCCTGCTGATCATCGACATCGGCGTAATCCGTGAACTGGCCATCGGCGCGTCTATCGGCGTTGCGGTGATCGTGTTCACCAACCTGATCCTGCTGCCGGTGGCGATTTCCTATGTCGGCATCAGCAAGCGCGCGATTGCCAAGAGCAAGAAAGATGCGAACCGCGAGCACCCGTTCTGGCGCCTGCTGTCGAACTTCGCCAGCCCGAAAGTCGCACCGATTTCGGTAGCCTTGGCCCTGATCGCTTTCGGTGGCGGCCTCTGGTACAGCCAGAACCTGAAGATCGGCGACCTCGACCAAGGCGCGCCGGAACTGCGTCCGGACTCGCGCTACAACAGAGACAACAACTTCATCATCAGCAACTACTCGACCAGCTCCGACGTGCTGGTGGTGATGGTCAAGACCAAGGCCGAAGGCTGCTCGCGCTACGAAGCCATGGCGCCGATCGATCAACTGATGTGGAAGATGCAGAACACCGAGGGCGTGCAGTCGGCGATCTCGCTGGTGACCGTGTCCAAGCAGATGATCAAGGGCATGAACGAGGGCAACCTGAAATGGGAAACCCTGTCGCGCAACCCGGACGTACTGAACAACTCGATCGCCCGCGCCGATGGCCTGTACAACAACAGCTGCTCGCTGGCGCCAGTGCTGGTGTTCCTCAACGACCACAAGGCCGAAACCCTCGATCGTGCGGTCAACGCGGTGCAGGAGTTCGCCAAGGAAAACAACAAGGACGGCCTGGAATTCATCCTCGCTGCCGGTAACGCCGGGATCGAAGCAGCCACCAACGAAGTCATCAAACAGGCTGAGCTGACCATCCTGATCCTGGTGTACATCTGCGTGGCGGTGATGTGCATGATCACCTTCCGCTCATGGGCAGCGACCCTGTGCATCGTCCTGCCGCTGGTGCTGACCTCGGTGCTCGGCAACGCGCTGATGGCATTCATGGGCATCGGCGTGAAGGTTGCGACTTTGCCGGTGGTGGCGTTGGGTGTGGGGATCGGCGTGGACTACGGCATCTACATCTACAGCCGCCTCGAGAGTTTCCTGCGTGCCGGGCTGCCGTTGCAGGAAGCCTATTACCAGACGCTGAAGTCGACCGGTAAAGCGGTGCTGTTCACCGGCCTGTGCCTGGCGATCGGCGTGTGCACCTGGATCTTCTCGGCGATCAAGTTCCAGGCCGACATGGGCCTGATGCTGACCTTCATGCTGCTGTGGAACATGTTCGGCGCGCTGTGGCTGCTGCCGGCGCTGGCCAAGTTCCTGATCAAGCCTGAGAAGCTGGCGGGGCAGAAGGGCAATTCGCTGTTTGCCCACTGATCTGACAGGCTGAAACGACAAAGCCGCAACCTTGAGGGGTTGCGGCTTTTTTTGTGAATCAAGATCAAGAGCCCCTCACCCTAGCCCTCTCCCGGAGGGAGAGGGGACTGACCGAGGGGTGCGGCTAGATATATCGACCTGAAATACCGAGTCGGTTATGGATTCACAGCAGAACGTTCAAGTCGGCGTAAATCTCAAATATTCCCCAATCGGTCCCCTCTACCTCTGGGAGAGGGCTAGGGTGAGGGCAAGCGGTCTCAAGCCCTAAGAAAGCTCAGCACCCAGCACCACACTCAACGCACTACGCGCATCATCCAGCTGCACCAGCGTCGCATGCCGGGCACCCAGGGCATCGCGGTTCTCGATGGCGGTCAGAATCGCCTTGTGCCTGGGCAACGCCAGTTCATGCAGATTCGGCCGCTGATTGGAATGCTTCAACGCCTCGGCAATCGCTACCGCCAACATGTTGCACAGGTTCGCCAGCAAGTCGTTGTGCGTCGCATCGGCGATGCGGCTGTGGAAGTCCAGGTCCGGCTGCAACAGCGCTTCCGGGGTCGGCGCGGCTTCCATGCGTTGGTAGGCTTCGTTGATCGCGGCGATGTCGGCATCGGTTGCGTGCTGGGCGGCGAGGGCGGCGGCTGCCGGTTCGATGATGCTGCGCACGCTGGTCAGCACGTTGAAGAATTCATTCTGCGGGCTGCTTTGCATCAGCCAGTGCAGCACGTCCGGGTCGAGCATGTGCCACTCACGACGGGCCTTGACCACGGTGCCGACGCGCGGTTTGGAATACACCAGACCCTTGGCCACCAGCACCCGCGTGGCTTCGCGCAACACCGGCCGACTGACCGCGTACTCCTCGCACAGCAGGGCTTCGGCGGGCAGTTTGTCGTCGGGCAAAAAGCGTCCGGAGACGATCTGCATGCCCAGTTCCTGGACGATGCGCGAGTGCATGCTTTTACGGTCGGAAGGTTTGCGGTAATCCATGGGGAGTGGCGCGATCCTGAGCGATGGAGATGCCGCGCATCATAGCAGGCACGGCACAATCTTGAGGTAGGCAATGATCGTTCCCACGCTCTGCGTGGGAATGCCTCAAGGGACGCTCCGCGTTCCAGCTCTGAAAGGGACGCGGAGCGTCCCGGGCTGCATTCCCACGCGGAGCGTGGGAACGATCAGTGGGGTGTCAATGAGAGTGGCGGGGGACTTCAGCGCCTCGGCAGCCAACCAGGAAGTCAAAGTCGCAACCCTGATCCGCCTGCAGCACGTGATCGATGTACAGCTGACGATAACCGCCCACCAGCAACTGTTGCGGTGCTTGCAGATCGGCCATGCGCGCGGCCAGTTCAGCATCCGGAATGTCCAGATGCAGACGGCCGCTGGCGCAATCGAGTTCGATCCAGTCGCCTTCTTTTACTGCCGCCAAAGGCCCGCCGGCTGCGGCTTCCGGGGCGACGTGCAAAACCACCGTGCCGTACGCGGTGCCGCTCATGCGTGCATCGGAAATGCGCACCATGTCGGTCACGCCTTCTGCCAGCAGCTTGGCCGGCAGGCCCATGTTGCCGACTTCAGCCATGCCCGGATAACCCTTCGGCCCGCAGTTTTTCATCACCAGAATCGAATCCTTATCGACGTCCAGCTCCGGATCGTTGATCCGCGCCTTGTACATGTCGAAGTTCTCGAACACCACGGCGCGACCGCGATGCTGCATCAGTTCAGCGCTAGCGGCGGACGGCTTGAGCACCGCACCCAGCGGCGCCAGATTGCCGCGCAACACGCAGATACCGCCGTCAGCGCGAATCGGATTGTCGAGGGTGCGGATCACTTGGTCTTCGCCGTAGATCGGCGCGTCCTTGGTGTTCTCGCCGATGGACTTGCCGTTGACCGTAAGTGCGTTCGGGTTGGGGATCAGATTGGCTTCACCGAGGCGGCGCAGTACCGCTGGCAAGCCACCGGCGTAGTAGAACTCTTCCATCAGGAAACGCCCGGACGGTTGCAGGTCGACGA